>CAMZGJ010000109.1 GCA_947306375.1 uncultured Spirochaetales bacterium | reverse complement strand
ATACTGTGTAGGCAAAGAAGGCGTTGAGACCCATTCCTGCGGACAGTGCAAACGGAAGGTTTGCAACAAGACCCATGATAAGAGTGGCGATTGCGGAGGTAATTGCTGTTGCGGCAAAAACCTTACCGAAGGCCATTCCTGATGCGGAAAGAATTCCGGGGTTGACGGCAAGAATGTAAGCCATTGTCATAAAGGTAGTAATACCTGCCATGACCTCAGTCCTGACATCAGTTCCTCTTTCCTTAAGTTTGAAGAACTTTTCCATAAACTTCTCCTTTTGTTCTAAGACTGAAATTTCGCCTTTTAAAAAGCGCAATCTTCTAGCCTCATTTTAAACTGTGGCGCAACAAACCGCAACAAAAAAATCATGCAGTTGTCTGCGCCATTTGTACATTTATATCAGAGCCCTGAATTCCAAAGCATGTTCAGGTTGTTCTCAATAACCTCATACAGGGCGTTGCCTCCCAGGTGGTCGGGAAAGTTTGACCAGACAAGAATGACGGAGGAGGGGCTGACCTGAGCTATTGGGGCGGCAACCGGGTTGTGGGCGTTGTCTATGACAAGGTCATACTTATTGAGAGCCGCCTCTGCAATCTGGTCTGAAGAGAGAGGGCCGGAGCCGAATTTGCCTGCAACGTTCAGTCCCAGATCCGCACACAGCTCCGCCTGGTTTGTGTTGGCGTAGACCGTAAGCTTGTCATATCCTTTTTCCTTTATCTTTGCGCGTGCCTGCTCAATCATGTATGAGTATGCGCTGAAGCGCTCCGTGGCCTGGGGCTTTGTCATTGCAAGGTCTGACAGCATTGAAACCATGTTCCCCAGGTTCTCAAGCGTGTTTGTTGTCTTTACCTTTACAATTTTGCTCTGATCCACTCCGGCTGCCTCGGCAATGGTCTTCATCATGCGCTCGTAACCTGCGTTCATGAACAGTTTTGCCTTTGAAACAGTTACAATGTCATCCGGGGTAATCTCATACTCGGGCGGGTGCTTGAGGTTTGCAGGTGCTATGCAGACCACGTCATCAATTCCGGCAAGCTCCGCAATTGCCGCAACCCAGCTTGTGGATGCAACGTAGGTTTCCGTCTTCTTCTCACTTACTGACTGTGAGAAACACAGTGCCGGCATGAGGGCCAGAACTGCAAGGACAATCAAAAATCTTTTCATTTCAAACTCCTGTTGATGCGTATTTTGCTTATGAGGATGTTTCCCGCGTAGACGGCTGCCGCAAGCACGGCAAGAACTCCGCTTACGGGAAGGTTGAATATAAGTGATATGAAATATCCCGTCACGGACAGCACAAAGCCGGTGATGGAGCTTCCTATGAACATGGCCTTAAGGCTCTTTGCGTTTCTTGAGGCTCCCAGGACGGGAAGAACCACAAGCGCGTCTATGAGAAGGGCTCCCAGAAGCTTCATTGCCACGCTGACGGTGAGGGCGGTGATTATGAGCATGAGGGAGTTGTGAAAACGCACGTTCACTCCGCTTGAGGAAGCTATGTCATGGTCAAAGAACAGCATGGACACAGGCCTGAAGAACACCAGGACATAGACAACCAGAAGGACGCTGAGGATGCACAGTATTACAAGATCCGATGTCAGAAGTGCAAAGGGAGAGCCCCAGAGAATCTCCAGGGTGTCCTTTGCAGGAACATCGAACACATGGCCTATCATTGATGCAAGACCCATTGTGAATACCATCATGGCAGTGCTTGCCGTGCTCAGGCTTGTCCTGCCGTCCCTGTTCATGGCTATCATAAGTGCAACAAGAGCCAGGTTCAGGGCTGCAACCACGGGAAAGAGGGGAAGGCCCAGGGCTATGCTGAAGACCCCGCCCAGAATTACTCCGTGCATGAGCATGTACCTCATGGGAATGAGGCCGTTTCTGACTATTATCACTCCTGCAAGAGGAAAGCCTATTCCGGAAACGGCCATGCCTATAAGGCCGTAGACTATGGGCCTCAGTGTAAACAGGAACAGAAGTCTGTCCATCAGAAGGCCTCCGTTTCAAGGCGTTTCCAGTCCAGGGCGGAGGAGACTGCGCTGTCATGTGTTACGGCAATTACCGCAAAATCCCCGGCCTCAAGGTTCTGAAGAATGCTTACAAGGGTGTTGCGGCTGTCCGTGTCAAGGAAGGAGGAGGGCTCATCCAGAAGCAGGAGGTCAGCATTCTGGCAGAAGCACCTTGCAAGTGAGACGCGTTGTCTCTCGCCCCCTGAAAGGGAGGAGAAAAGACGGCCTGCAAGATGAAGGCAGCCTGTTCTTTCCATGGCTCTGCGCACGGCGGCCAGACCCTCGTTGTTTCTGTTGCCGTAAAGGCCCATTTTTACCACTTCCTCAGCGCTTATGGGAAAGCCGGGATTGGGATAATCCTGCTTGCAGTATGCTATGTTCAGGTTTTCCCTCAGTTTTATGTTTCCCTCGGTGACACTGAGCATGCCCAGGATAAGCTTGAGAATTGTGGTCTTTCCGCTGCCGTTGGGGCCGGTTATGAGCAGCCTCTCATTGTCATTGAGGGAGAATGAGAGATTTCTGAACAGATACTCCGTGCTGTCCGGATAAGAGAAACCTATGTTGTTTGCGTTCAGAATACAGCCCAAGTGGGGACTCCGGCCAAAGTTGTGGTCTTCATGACGTCCCGGAACACATCCGACCTGAAATTCTTTTTCAGAAACAGTCCTTCATGGACTGCATACTTCTATTTTATATACGCGGGATGTTTGGTCAAGTTCTCAACGGCCAGATCTATGTAATCGGAAAGGGGCCTGTTCTCAACTCCGGCAACGGTTATGCATCTGTTTACCGGAATAAGTATCTTGTGGGCCCTGCTGTTGCTCACGCTCTGGGCTATGGAGGGGGTAATCTCTCCGAGCATCGAGTCCACCATCACTATCCCAATGGGGCCTATGATAAAGTCCGCATCGCGGCAGGCAACTGCCACCGGGTTATCGCCGGTTGCACAGTTGATGCAACCGGCTTTGTGCATGTTCTGTGTAGCGGCCGTGTTGGTGCCTACGCAGTACAGATCCTCAGGGGACACAACGGCCAGAAGCTTTTTCACAAGCTCCTTTCCCATGCTTCCTCCCTGTCCGTCAATTACAACAACCTTCATGGTCCGCCTCCGTATATATATTGAGATTATATACAAAAACATCCGGATGAAAAATATTATGTTTTTGTAATTTTAACCATTGACAGAAACGTACTGCCATGCTAGAAATAGGGTGTTCGGTTAAAACAAACACTAGATGAAGTGTATGTTCTTAAATAAGAACTATTTAAAAGTTATATAAGAAAATACACGGGAAAACACGGAGGAGAGCCCTATGTATCAGGTAGTGAAAAGAACGGGAGAGGCAGTTGAGTTCAATATCAAGAAGATTGAGGACGCAATTGTACGTGCTTTTGTCGCCACTAACACAAATTACAATGAAGACGTAATCCAGATGCTTGCCCTCAGGAGCACGGCACACTATGAAGGAAAGATCAAGGATGACAAGATCTCCATAGAGGACATCCAGGACTCGGTTGAGGATACACTGTCACAGGCCGGCTACACAGAGGTTGCCAAGTCATACATCCTTTACAGAAAGCAGCATGAGAACGTAAGACATGCCGAGCAGACCCTTGTTGACTACAAGAAACTTGTGGACAGTTATCTGGGCGCAAAGGACTGGAGAGTAAAGGAAAACTCAACGGTCAACTACTCAATAGGCGGTCTCATTCTTTCCAACAGCGGCGCAATCACAGCCAACTACTGGCTCTCCGAAGTATATGACAAGGAAATAGGGGAAGCCCACAGAAGCGGAGACTTCCACCTCCATGACCTCAGCATGCTCTCCGGTTACTGCGCAGGATGGAGCCTCAAGCAGCTCATCCGCGAGGGTCTGGGCGGAGTCCAGGGCAAAATATCCTCGGCTCCCGCAAAGCATCTTGCCACACTGTGCAACCAGATGGTCAACTTCAT
>CAMZGJ010000108.1 GCA_947306375.1 uncultured Spirochaetales bacterium | reverse complement strand
ACACCAGGTTCTGCTCGTTGAACAGATACATAAGTGCTTTTTCTGCAATAAGATGCGGGCGCAACGCATTCAGGTATATCTCTCCGTGCGGATTGTCCGCATAACTGCGCTTCATATTCTCACACAGCAGGCTTGCGCCAATATTCTCATTAAGTGCCTCAAGCTCCTTTCTCAGAGGCTTGACATCCCCTCCAGTGGCCTGTTCCGCAAGGGGCTTAAGGATAAAGTACGTGTACTCCTTGCCCGGCAGGAAGTGGTGGCGGTCACAGCGGCTTCCGTAGTTGGGAGTCTCGGAGCCCGTTTTCTCCCTGTCTCCGCCTACAATGATAAGCGGGTCAAAATAAAGCGCGGGACACTCATGGCCGTCCACGCTGTAGTAGCGGTATGTGTAGAACGCATCATTCAGACAGTCACTGTACTCACAGTAAGCGGTAAGAGGAATAACGTCGGTGGCCATGTCCAGCATAAGGCGGGCCGTAGAGTTGAAAATGTCTCTTCTGAAGTTGAGCACAAGCGTGGGGAATATGAACATAATGCCCCTCTCCACGCTCAGGTTCCTTACCACATAAGCCAGCCTCTCATCAAAAAAGCTGGCCTCATCAATAATGTAGGTTCCCACAGTGGGGTTGTCCTGCACCACCTTCTCAAAGTCAAAGCTGTTTCTGATGCGGGCAATGTTGCTTCCGCAGCGGATGTAGCCGCTTCTGTATGCAAGCGCATCCTCCGGGTACGCCTCAAACCTCTCCCCGTCTATGAAGGACCTTATGAAGAACACCTTCCTCCTGTCCACGTCTCCGGTGCTTGTGAGCCTGCGCACGGCCTCTCCCTTGGAAAGGGCAATTGCCGCGTCTCTCCACACCCTGGCCGAATACTCGGTCTTTCCGCTGCCCATCGGGCCCAGCAGAAGAACGCGCCTTCCCGGCTTGGTAAAATCATAATGAGAAAAGGTGTTGTGGACTTCCAGGGACGGGAATCCCAGGCTCTTGAGAAAGTCCCGGCTTGTCTGGTTCATATCCGCATTCATTCCGCGCTCTGTACTATGGCAATTCCCGCACTGCAGCCCAGTCTGTCAGCACCGGCCTCAATCATCTTTTTGGCTGTCTCGTAGTCTCTTATTCCGCCGGCTGCCTTAACGCCCGTGTCCGGGCCTACTGTCTTTCTCATCAGAGCAACATCCTCAACGGTGGCTCCTCCCTTTGAGAATCCGGTGGAGGTCTTTACAAAGTCCGCACCCGCCGCAACGCTGAGCTTGCATGCGCGCACCTTCTCCTCTTCTGTCAGGAGGCAGGCCTCGATAATAACCTTCAGATGTGCTTTGCCGCAGGCCTTCTTGACCTGGCGGATATCCTCCTCCACCAAAGCATCCTTGTGGTCCTTGAGCCATCCTATGTTAATGACCATGTCAACTTCAGTTGCCCCGTCCTCAACCGCCTTTTTGGCCTCAAAAGCCTTGGCTTCAGTGCTCATTGCGCCAAGCGGGAAACCCACTACAACGCAGACATTAACGCCCGTTCCCTTAAGTTTCTCTGCGCAGAACTTTGTCCAGCAAGTATTTACACAGACGCTTGCAAACTTCCACTGTGAAGCCTCACGGCAAAGTTTTGCAACCTTCTCTTCCGTTGCATCCGCTGCAAGGATTGTGTGGTCTATATACGAAGCAATATTCATCTCCGGTCCTCCGTTTGTTTTTTCAGATATGTATCCTTATGAATTTTACACCACAAATATCCGCCTTTCAATTGACCGCATGCACCGAAGTGTCCTACATTTTCCACAGGTTGTACAAATATGGAAACAGTTCTGGGCACATGGCAGACCGCACCCTCGGACGGATTCTGGACCAAACAGGATACCCTCTCATCAGAAAGAACCATCAGCTGCGCCGTCAGGCACGGCATTACAACCTTTGACTGCGCCCAGAGTTACGGAAGCGGCCGGGCAGAGCAGATTCTTGCCAAAGTCCTTGCCCGCTTTCCCGACAAAACCTTTCTCATAGACACCAAGATAATGCCCTCCTCCAGACCTGTAAGTGAGCTTGTGGAAAAAAGCCTTGTCCGCCTGAAGCGGTCCTCTCTCAACCGCATCTACCTCCACTGGCCATCCTCCCTCTTTGACTGGGAGGACATGCTCACACAGATGAACGCCCTCAAAGACCTGGGCCTTGTCTCCCGGGTCGGAGTGTGCAACCTGTCACTTGCCCAACTCAGGGACCTATGCTCCAAAGTGCACATAGACACCTTCCAGCGGCCCTTTTCCCTGCTCTGGTCCCGTGAATATGAACAGACAAAGGTCTTCTGCAAAGAGCACGGCATTGAGCTTGCAGTCTACAGCCCTCTGGGTGCAGGCCTGCTGTCCGGAAAATACCGCAGCCCCTCCGACTTTGAAGACCCCTCCGACAGACGCAGAGAATTCTTCTGTTTCAAAGAGCCCTGCATACAAGCCTTCCATGCCCTGCTGGACACCCCGGGCTTCTCCCGAGACAATGCCCTGCGCTGGGCCGCCTCCCGCAAGCCGGACCTGCTTCTTCTGGGCTGCCGCACCCCGGAACAGCTTGAAGAAAACCTCAGGGCCCTTGAAACACCCGTAGACCTGGATCTGTCCGCCCGCCTTACCCGCACCGCAGACACGCTTTCAGAGAAAGCCGCCCCGATTTGTGATAACATGTTCTCATACAACTGGAACAAAGGCGGCGCGCAATGACAATACTCAAAGAGGAAAGACAGGCTGAAATTGTAGTCAAAAAATCCCGCTTCATAGCCATTGCCCGCATCTGCAACAGCATCCCTGAAGTCAAAACCCTCGTAGACCAAATCCGCTCCCTGCACCCCGGCGCAAACCACGTGGTCCACGCCGCCGTCATAGGCAACCAATTCTCCTTCTCGGATGACCGCGAGCCCAAAAACACCGCCGGCCGTCCCGCCTTTGAAGTCCTCAAGGGCTCCGGCATCTCCAACATCTGCGTCCTCATAGTCCGCTATTTCGGCGGCACCCTCCTGGGCACGGGCGGCCTGGTCAAAGCCTACGGCGATGCCGTCAAAGCGGTCCTGGACGGTCTTGTCACCGAGGAATACGTTGAGAAAACGGACTTCTCCCTCACCGTCCCCTATGACCTATATGAGACCGTAAAACGCGTTCTCTCCGCAGCCGGTGCCGCCGTTTTGAACGAAGACTTTACCTCTGAGATAACCATCTCCGGTCAGGTCCCTGTTTCATCCTCCGAAAAACTGCAAAGCAGCCTCTCGGAAATATCAAACGGCAAAATAAAGGCAATCTTGACAAAGAACTGACCATTGTTTATAGTCAAAACACTGTCTGGATGGATGGCCGAGAGGTCGAAGGCGGCGGTCTTGAAAACCGTTGAGGTGCAAGCCTCCGGGGGTTCGAATCCCTCTCCATCCGTCCGAACATTGAGGCAGTGGGGTTCAGCAGGCCGGAATCTTATTCCAGCCGTATCCCACCCCCAATGCGACGAAAAAAAGGAGCGATGGCCGAGCGGTCGAAGGCGCTTCCCTGCTAAGGAAGTATACTGGTAACGGTATCCGGGGTTCAAATCCCCGTCACTCCGAAAACATGAAACCCCGGTGTTCAAACACTGGGGTTTCAATGTTTTATGGGGGGGGGTAGACAACGGGGGATTTGAACCGGAGCGTAAAGGATGTTCCGAGCCGGCAGGCATGGTGTTATTCCGACCGTTTGCCAACAGAGATAGTATAATCTGCCTAGTTTTAGGCAAATTTATACTACAAAATAGTATAATTTTTGCTATTTACCGGGAAATTATCTTACTGCGAGTCTAATAGTTTTTGAAAAACAGGGAAGTAAAGAGTCAGACCGACGCAATGCACACTGCCCGCACCTTTGAGAAGATGGCCGGAAACATGGCTGAACATAGCAGAACAAAAGGCAATATCCCCTCGGCATGAAAAACCTCCGAATCAAATCCCTGTAAATCAGGCAGTTAACCCTTTGCTTTTTATCAACACTCATAGTATGCTCTTAGTGG
>CAMZGJ010000107.1 GCA_947306375.1 uncultured Spirochaetales bacterium | reverse complement strand
GGAGCAGGTTTGTACTTACAATGAAATCCCAGAAATCAAGCCATGCGCTTCCTGCTGCAAAGGGCTGGAAACTGAATACGCTGTATCCCAGGGCTGTTGTGAGGGAGAGGAGGAAGATACCTGCTGCGCAGATAATGCTTCCCTTGGGTCTGCTCCATCCTGTAAGTTCCCTGACACAGGCCAGAATGTTCTCAAACACGGCAAGTTCAGTTGACATGGCAGCAAAGACCATGAACAGGAAGAAGAGGCTTCCCCAGATGCGGCCGCCGCCCATGTTGTTGAATACTGTTGCCATTGTGTCAAACAGAAGGGCCGGGCCCGCATTCAGTTCAATACCGTATGTGAAACATGCGGGGAACATGATGAAACCTGCCATTATGGCAACAAATGTATCAAGAAGGATAATGTTGAGTGACTCACCCATCAGAGAACGTTCCTTGCCTATGTAGCTGCCGAATATGGCCATTGCACCAATACCGATGGACAGTGTGAAGAAAGCCTGGTTCATGGCGCCTACAACAACGGAACCGTTGATCTTGGAGAAATCAGGAACAAGGTAGAATGAAAGACCCTGCTTGGCACCTGAAAGTGTTGCACTGTGTACTGCAAGAACAATCATCAGGATAAGAAGAGCGGACATGAGATACTTTGTAACCCTCTCAAGTCCTCCCTGCAGATTGAAGCAGAGAACTCCGAATCCCAGAACAACCGCAATTGCAAGATAGACAACGTTGACCGTGGGATTTGTAATCATTGATACAAAGCCCAGCGTTGTGCTCTTTCCGGTGAGGAAACTGACAAAATAGTAGATCATCCATCCGGTTACAACCGTGTAGAAAGCCATGAGGGCAATGTTTCCGATAAGGGCAAAAACACCGTGAATATGCCATTTCTGGCCCTTTCTCTCAAGTTTCTGGTACATTCTGATAGGGCTGGCCTGGGCTGCTCTTCCTATGGCAAGCTCCATTGTCAGAGACGGAAGTCCCAGCAGAATCAGACAGAGGAAATAAACGGCAACAAATCCGCCGCCTCCGAACTGACCGGCCATCCAGGGAAACTTCCAGACGTTTCCGCAACCGATGGCGCATCCTGCGCTGAGCATGAGGAATCCTAGACGGCTTCCAAGTTTTTCTCTTTGATTATCCATAAAGAAAACTCCTTTTTTCAGGAGTCTACTATATAAAGAGAAGAAAAATAGTTCAAGAAGCCTGAGCTTCTCAGAAGTACAGGTTGTCCAGAGAGGCGGCTGCTTCCTCAAGGAAATTCTTGCAGGCCTCAATCAGAGCGGTGTTCTTGGCATCGCGCCGGTAGGTGCGTCTGAGCAGCCTTATGTAGCCCAATGTGGCGGCCTTTTTGTCTATAAGTTCTATTTCCTTTTCGGAAAGCTTGTTGAAATAGAGTCTGAGGGACTTGTTCCAGAATTCAACGGCAACATCGTAATCCAGACCCAGGAACTGCTTCACAACGTTCTTGTCCACGGTTGAGAATCCCTTATAGGCCAGAAATGAAGATCCCAGTTCAAAAATGGGATGGCCGTATGACAAAGTATCCATATCTATAAGAATGGGCTCTCCTTTCTGCACCATAATGTTGTTGGTGTGAAAATCTCCGTGGATTATTGTCTTTGTATCCGGGACCGCCTTCACCATTGTCTCAAGTTTCTTGTAGGCACCGTCGCTTATCCTGCCCTTAATGTCTGAAAGCCAACCCAGGGTGCGCTCCCTGGTATCAGGCAGCTTGGATGGGTCTGCCTCGGTTGAGTGAATCTTCTTCAGAAGATCCATGGACATGGCCGCATAGGCATCCAGGTCCGAGGGTTTCTTTATTATCAGACGTGAAACGGAATCAGTGTCCAGAAGCTCAAAAACCGAGCCGTACATTTTTTCATCCGCAATAACAACCTCAAAGGATATGGCGGTGGGAATGCCTTTTATCAGTGCATATTTGGCAAGTTCCCTCTCCCTTTTTATTGCAGGAAGTGAGTCCGGATCAAAGTAAACCTTTATAACGGTCTCCGGATCCAGCCTGTAGACGGCTCCGTTTGAGCCCTGTCCTATCTTCTTGCAGTTCTTCAGAGAAATTTTCTTGTACGCCCTCTCCACATCCAGCATCTCGGTGAAACCGGTCATCTCAAGAATGTCATAGACGTCGTTGCTAAGGTTGAAGATTGACAGGCTGCCCTGGTTCTTTCTCACCTTAAGCAGGATTCTGAGGCCTGCACTTGAGATGTAGTTCAGTTCCGAGGCGTCAAAACGGAGAATACAGCCCGGATTCTTCTCAATGGTCAGGTCAATATCCTTTTCAATATCGGCCGCGTTTGTAGACTCAACTCTTCCGGAGAGCTTGTACGTCAAAACTTTTTCTTCACTCATTGAACAGCTCCTCAAAGCATTTCCTGTATTCCAGGTATGCATCTTCCTGTTTCATATCTTCAAGGGATTCCAGAATACTTGAGTAGTACCACATGTGCATGTGCCTGTCCTTCTGGTTCAGGCGGCTCCACATGCGGTTTCCCTCCTTCCTGTATTCACGGACAAAGGACCTGAGGTTTGAAAGCTTGTCTGACAGCCACAGAATCCGCACTCCCCTGTCCCCGGAGTTTTGCAGCATGGAAAGGGTTCTTTTCTTTCTTTCAAGCCATGACTCGGCAGCTGGAACGTGGGGCATCTTGTCCTCTGTCTCAGACCGCACCAGTGCGGCCACGCGCTTTCCGAACCTCTCCTCAATTTCACTGATTGTCACACCGCCGTCCTCAACCGAATCATGAAGAAGGGCAGCTGCAAGAATCTCAGGATCATCAGTCATTGTGGCGGCAATGACAGCAACCTCCATGGGATGGAGAAAGTAAGGTTTGTCTGAAAATTTTCTTTTTTGTCCTTCATGGACCTTAATGCTGAAAACTGCGGCCTGGTCAAAAAGAGTCATCTGCCGTAAACCTCAGTCCAGTTTTTTGCTTATTCTCAGGATATTCTGTCCGTCACGGAAAGAATACTCCACATTGTCCATGGTTTTCTTGACCAGGAAGATGCCCAGACCGCCTATTGCCCTTTCATCCGCAGTTGCACTCACATCCGGATCCGTCTTCTCAAGAGGATTGTACGGAACTCCGCTGTCTGCAAATTCTATTGTGACGGAAGGATTGTCACGGTCAGTCTCAACCTTGACAGTCACGGGGCCTATACCCGGTCTGTAGGCGTAACTGGCAATGTTCACAAAGATTTCCTCAACACTCAACTCAATATGGTTTCTGACTTTACCTGAACAACCCGAATTCTCAAGATGGGCATCCACAAAGTCTATGACCTTTTCAAGATTCTCATTTACGGCTTCAAGTTTAAGGACATCTCCGTTTTCCATACGTCTGATTATACAACTACTTGTGCAGATTGTAAAACACAGGTGTCCGACTATTGACCATATTCTTTTTTTTCATTACAGTCCTGACTAAAGCCGAATCAAATCATGATGGAGGTGCAGCTGTCAAAAGTAAACGTTTCCGACATGCAGGTAACGGGAAACGTTGAAAGGGGCAGGTGCCGAGGGGTCCTGGAACCTGTAAACAGGATACCCGGGCTGCAGGACAATATCCTGCAGACTGTCGCGCATGGCGCGGAGAGCTGTCATATTTCAACCGGGAAGAAAGCGGATTGTGTCTTCCGAGGTAGAACTATGGCAACATGGTTCTGCCGGCAAATCTAATTTAAGGGAGACATTATTATGAATCCGAGTTTTTGGTCACTTCTTCCCCCTATCATTGCAATTGTTCTTGCACTGGTCACCAAGGAAGTCTACTCCTCACTTTTCATCGGAATTGTTGCAGGAGGTCTCATGTGGTCCGGTTTCAGTTTTGAAGGAACCGTCACCCACGTATTCAACGACGGAGTTGTAGCTTCTCTTTCAGACTCATACAACGTCGGTATCCTCGTGTTCCTTGTCATTCTGGGCATTATTGTAAGCCTTATGACAAAGACCGGCGGATCGGCCGCATTCGGCCGCTGGGCATCAAAGCACATCAAGACACGCGTAGGCGCACAGCTTG
>CAMZGJ010000106.1 GCA_947306375.1 uncultured Spirochaetales bacterium | reverse complement strand
TTCTTCCCCTGCATGATGTTCGGAATTCCCGGAGCCGTCCTGGCCATCATCCAGAGTGCAAAGGGTGCCAAGCGCAAGGCAGCGGCCGGAATCCTTGTATCCGCTGCAGTGTGCTCGTTCGTCTGTGGAATAACCGAGCCGTTTGAGTTCGCGTTCATGTTCATCGCACCTGCGCTTTATGTGGTCTATTCCCTGCTGTACGGGGTCTTCACCTACATCACGGCTATCAGCGGTTTCCGTGCCGGATTCTCGTTCTCCGCCGGTGCGACTGACCTGCTGTTCTCCGCATCCCTGCCTGCCGCGCAGAAGACATGGATGATAATCCCTCTGGGTGCCGCGGCATTCGTTGTCTTCTATCTTGTGTTCCGTTTCATGATCAAGAAGTTCAACCTGCCCACTCCGGGCGATACCGAAACCGCAGCGGATGTTGCGACTGCGACGGCAGGCAACAGCTGCGACGTTGTTTCAGGTGTGACTATTCCAATGATAATCGAGGGCCTCGGTGGAAAGGACAACATTCTGACCCTGGACAACTGCGCCACAAGACTGCGTGTCGAGTTGAAGGACATCTCTGTTGTGGATGAGAAAACCCTCAAACAGGCGGGTGCAAAAGGCATGATGAAAGCCGGCAAAGCCGGAGTGCAAGTCATCATAGGCCTGAAGGTCCAGAGCGTTGCCGATGCCGCCCGGGAGTATCTGAAACAGTTATAATTGTAAAAGTCAGATAGAGTTTTGAAATCTACAAATCCTTTAATTTTGAATACATCTCAGGTATCCCGTTTATGACTGTATCATAGACGAAGGATATATCTACATATCCATAGGCGTGGACTATTCTGTTTCTCATCCCCTTGATTGCAACCCATGGAACATCTTTGTGTGATATCTTGAATCCCTCAGATAATTTGCTGTTGTTCTCTGAAATCTGGATAATCCGAAACATAATTGAGTCAAGCAGCAAATCATTGTTTTTTATCTCGTATGGTTGATTACGAATAATAGATCAGCTTTTATCCTTTCAAGATAGTACGAGTCATTTTTTACATTATCCATAAATCTTAACTCCATCTTTCAGAATCTCCTGTAACAATACAGGATTATTGTTCAGCTGAGTAACATCAATCAAATCAACTTTCTTTTTCAGTCTTTCTCGCAGAGTTTCGACAAGCTCATAATATTTTAATCCATCAAGAGGCACCGATACAATCAGATCAACATCGCTGTGCTCTGTTTCCTTTCCTTTTGCATAGGATCCGAAAAGGTAACAATAATCAACCGTGAAGTTCTTAAAAACATCGGAACAAGTGTTCTTTATTTCATTTAATGTCAGTTTTCCATGGCTCTCATCCACAAATCCATATTCGTACAACCGATTGAGAATATAATCACGTTTTATTTTGTTGAGCGTGTCTTCATTTGCTTCATATCGCTTATATGATCGGATTGGTATCTGAAGATACTCGGCACATTTCGCTTGGGTGAGGCCCTTTTCCTTGCGTAGCTGTTTTATGTCCATGAGAGACCCTCTCCTTGTTCATCTTAAGAGTAACATGTTGGCACTAAGAATGCAAGTAACAAGTGCCAAATTGGCACCATAAATAAAAGCAAATTTGTGCTATTCTGGCACCAAGTGTGGTGTTTTATAAGGCGTGGCCGCCCGATACCTTGATTACCTGCCCTGTGACCATCTTTGCCTGCTCGCTTGCAAGGAAAAGAATCGTATTTGCCACATCCTCGGGCTGAATCAGTTTGCCCATGGGAATAAGGGGAATCACTGCCTCCTCAAGTGCTTCATCAATCCACCCCGTCTGTGTGGGACCGGGTGCGACGCAATTCACCGTGATTCCGTATTTCCCGACCTCCATGGCAATGCTACGTGTCAAAGCTTCCAACGTTGCCTTGCTTGCACCATAGGTGATCTGCCCCGCGAAAATTAGGGCCGAGTCCGTGGAGATATTGATGATTCTCCCGTAGTCTCCGCGGTTTCTGATGAATTCCCTGGTCATCAGCAGGCTTCCCCGGACATTCACGGAAAACGTGTTGTCAATGACATCTTTGGTCACGGTCTCGATGGTATCGTTTCCGTTCTCATCGTCCGTTGCCGCATTGTTGACCAGGACATCCACCTTTCCGAAACGTTCGATTGCTACTTTGAAAATTACCGTCACCTGCTTTTCGTCGGAAATGTCGTTCTCCAACACGATGAATCGAGCATTAAGCTCTCTAAGCATCGCTTCAACTGCAGAGCTGTCGCCTGAGTTGGCCTTGTAGTACCTGTCGGCTCCGTTGCGGTCCGCCTTGTTGTCGTCGAACTTCCTGAGAACCTTCTTGTACACGAGGACAACGTCAGCTCCCTCTCTGGCAAAGGCCAGTGCTGTGGCTGCGCCTATTCCCTGTGGGTTGTTTGTTCCCGTAATGAGGACAACTTTGCCTTTCAATCCGTAATCCACCATACCAGAAGTAAAACAGGTCTTCGAATTTGCGGTCAAGTGATAATTGCAGAACCTTTGCCGTTCATATGAGGGCTTGCACACAAGCAAAGCGGACTATTATTTTTATAATGAGGATAAGAGATGATTGAGTTCAGGGAATTCGGAGACAGAGACAGTCCGGTTGTCATGATTCTGCACGGAGGAGGTCTCAACTGGTGGAACTACAGACAGCAGGCAGAACTTCTCAAACATCGTTTCCATGTGATCCTGCCTGTCCTGGACGGACATGCCGGCAGCAGCCGGGCTTTTTCCTCAATCAGGGACAACGCAGCGGAGCTCATTGACTTTGTGGATTCAAACTGCGGTGGCAGAATTCTGTTTGCCGGAGGACTGTCTCTGGGGGCCCAGATTCTCCTTGAGATGCTGGCCCAGCGAGGTGATGTCTGCAAGTTTGCATTGATAGAGAGCACTGCAGTGATTCCTTCAAAAATCACCCATGCCCTGATAGGTCCTGCCTTCGGGAGCTGCTATGCGCTGATGAAGAGCAGGGGGTTTGCCAGGATTCAGGCAAAATCCCTCCATATCCGGCCGGAAATGTTTGAGGATTACTACCGTGACACCTGTGCAATCTCGAAGGAGGATATGATTTCTTTCCTTAAGGCAAATACGTCTTTCAGCCTTCCTGATGCAGTGCGTTCATGCTCTGCGCAGATCCACGTATTTGCCGGAAGCCGTGAAAACGGAGAGATCCTGAAATCCGTAAGAGTCCTGCAGGAGACTATTCCCGGATGTTCCGTCAATATTCTGCCGGGACTGTTCCACGGAGAATTTTCCCTGAACCATGCCGGAGAATATGCGGATACCGTCGTGTCAATCATAGATGCAGAGGAGGGTGGAAAATGAGCGTCAGACTGTTTTTCCGGGCGATATTCAAATTCCTCATGGGTCTTGTTCTTGTAGGCCTTCTTCTTTTCCTCCCGGCAGGAACATTCGCCTTCCGCAATGCCTGGATTCTGATTGGAATACTCTTCGTTCCGATGTTCCTCGCGGGTCTTGTGATGATGGCTGTCAATCCGGGACTTCTTGAGAAGCGCCTGAACGCAAAGGAAGAGGAAAAGGAACAGAAGACTGTAATTGCCCTGAGCGGCATCATGTTCCTTGCCGCATTCATTGCTGCCGGACTTAACCACAGATTCGGATGGCTCGAAATGCCCGGCTGGATGGTTGTATCCGGGGTAGTTCTTTTCCTTCTTGCCTACGCGATGTATGCTGAGGTCCTCAGGGAGAACACATACCTTTCCAGAACGATTGAGGTCCAGGAGAACCAGAAGGTAGTAGACACGGGACTGTACGGGATAGTACGTCACCCGATGTACAGCTCGACCCTTATTCTTTTTCTGTCGATGGGCCTTGTCCTCAGTTCTCCGATATCCTTTGCAATCCTGCTCATGTATATTCCAATCATAGTGAAGCGAATCCTCAACGAGGAGAAGGTTCTGGCCGAAGGACTTGAGGGTTATTCCGAATACATGAAGAAGGTGAAGTACAGGCTTGTCCCGCTGATCTGGTAAGATGGTCAAAAAACAAATTAGTCCCGGGAAAAACCCAGGACTG
>CAMZGJ010000105.1 GCA_947306375.1 uncultured Spirochaetales bacterium | reverse complement strand
TCCAACTCCTGACAGCACCCCTGTTTTTAGCTGAAAAACCCGGAGCTCTGAATATATCTGTTACATTAGCTACCTTAAGTTCAATACCGTCAAGCCCTTTCATCTCAAAAAGGGAAAAATTCGTAGAGAAATAAATGAAACCGTCCCTGGTGAGAAGCTTCTCAAGATTGTGTATCCACTGTGTAAAGTCCCTTGCAACATCAAAGTCCTTCTCCATTTTGTGGCTGTTGGAGAATGAGGGAGGATCAAAAATGACTATTGAGTACCTTCTGCCCTCCTCTATGGCCTTGCGGACAAATACGGAGGCATCCTGAGCCATGCACTTGAAGGGAGAACCTGAAAAACCGTTCTTCTCAAGGTTGCTCTCCGCCCATGCGGTGTAGGTGGAGGAAAGATCTACAGAGGTAACGCTGTTTGCTCCGCCTGCCGCAGCGTAGACGCTGAAGCTGCCGGTGTAGGAAAAGAGATTGAGAACATCTGCACCTGCACTCTGCTCACGGATGAACTGTCTGGCAAGAACCTGGTCCAGGAAAAGACCGGTGTCAGCGTAAGTTGTAAGGTTCACATCAAAGAAAAGGCCGTTCTCACTAACGGTGGTGACAACAGGTTCAAGCTCCGTCTTCTCATGCTGCTCACCCTCTGCTCTTTTCTTTCTTCTGGTGACAATGACATCAGAAGGTTCAAGGTAGAGATTGGAGACACAGGCCGCCTTCAGTTCCTCAATGAAGTCCTGAGAGAGGCCTTCATCTGAGAAGTCAGTCAGTCTTGCATACTTCCCATAAAGGTCAACTGTGACGGGAACAGAAGCCTGGTTGCGGTCATAAACACGCATGCAGTCAGTGCTGCTTCCGAGGTCATGCCTTCTTTCCAGGTGGTTTTTCTTTAAAAGTTTGCCGAAGTCTTTGATAAGGTAGTCCATATTTTTTCTTTTGTACTGTAATTATATCTGTTAAACTTGAAAAGAGGAATATCGAGCAAATGCAGGATGTTATCGGCACTCTGGAAGAAAAATACGGAACAACCATAGGATGGAGGGTATTCTCAATCTGGTACGGTGACAGTGCCGGAAATATAAGAGACTACGGAGTCCTGCTTTTCCAGACGGATGACGGACTGTTCCGCTTCCATGACTTCAAACATATTCCAAGGTTTCTGGGTATTGAGATTCATCCCAAAAATGAGCTTCCCTATGTGCCTTTTGACGGTTCTTTCAAGGCATCAGATGTCATTGAGATAGAAATCGTTTCAAAAAAGGATGCCGCAAGGAGCATAGGCAGCGGACAACTGCCTGAGAAGGCGGGCCCGCTGAAGAGGTTCTTCCGTGAGATGGTCACAATGGTCAGGACAAAGGACAGGACTTATTATTTTGAGTTCCCGAACAAGGAATTCATCAGCCTGATAAACGAAACAAAAGAAAAGAAATAAAAAAGGAGATTTTTATGGGCGTTTTCAAAGCTTATGACATCAGAGGAGTCTACAACAGGGATTTTGACAAGACAACAGCTTACAAGGTGGGTTTCTTCCTCCCTTCCCTGCTTCCGTGCAAGTACGTTGTTGTAGGTCGTGATACAAGACTTACATCGGATGAGATTTTCCAAAATCTCTGCAAGGGTATTACGGATGCAGGTGTTGATGTATGGGATATCGGTCTTGCAACCACACCGGAGGTCTATTTTGCCACGGTTTATCTCAAGGCAGATGCCAGTGTGCAGATTACAGCCAGCCACAACCCCAAAGAGTACAACGGAATGAAGATATCGCGCACGGGAGCCATTCCCGTGGGCGGAGACAGCGGTCTTAAGGATCTTGAGCAGATGTGCCTTAACGGAACCGTGGAGCCCGTTGCAGAGGGTAAGAAGGGAAAGGTTATCCCCAAGGACATAAGGGAAGTCTATCTGAACTACCAGAAGCAGTTTGTTCCGGATCTTGAGGGAATAAACCTCTCGGTTGACTGTTCAAACGGCATGAGCAGCCTCTTTGTGCATGAGCTGTTCGGAAACCATGCAAACTATATCAATGACCATCTGGACGGACGTTTCCCGGCTCATGAGCCCAACCCGCTTGAGGTTGAGAACTGCGCCCAGATCATTGAGGCGGTTAAGAAGAACAAGAGTGACGTAGGCGTTATCTACGACGGAGATGCAGACAGAGTCATGTTCATTGATGAGAGAGGCCGCTTCATCCAGCCGGACTATGTAACCGGTATTATCGGAGCTTACTATCTTGCAAAGGAAAAGGGCTCAACTCTTGTGGATATAAGAACGTCAAGGTCCACAACGGAGTATCTTACAAAGAAAGGTGCCACTGAAGTTTACATCTGGAAGGTTGGACATGCATTTGCAAAGATGAAGATAAGGGAAAAGAAGTGCATAGTCGGCGGAGAACTTGCCGGACACTACTACTTCCGTGACTTCTACAACTGCGACAGCGGTATTCTTGCTTCTCTCCTTGTTCTTCAGACAGTCTGCGCCCTTAAGAAGGAAGGTAAGACTCTTGGCCAGCTGATTGACGAGATTGTTGTCTACGCAAACAGCGGTGAGGTGAACTTCAAGCTTGACCAGAAGGATGAGGCCATGGAGGCCCTTCTCAATGAGTTCAAGGACAAGAATCCGGAAAGAATTCTTGACTTTGACGGCTACAGGGTTGAATTCCCCACATGGTGGTTCAGCGTCAGAAAGTCCAACACGGAGCCCTATCTCAGGCTTGTTGTTGAGGCCAAGACACAGAAAGAGCTTGATGAACGCATGGCAGTTCTCAAGGGCATAATCAAGAAGTTCAAATAATGACAAATCTTTTTGACTATATTGACTGGAGAGGGGACCTGTCTTTTGAACAGGTCCCTCCCTGTCAGGTTGACCTGCTTATTTTCTCAGAAATTGTCCACGCACCTCTTGAGAGGCTTGAAAAAGGCTATGAAGGCAAGACTCTTTTGGAGCTTTCCCCGCAGATATATCCCAAGCCTGTAACGGGTAAGGCCAACAGCCTTCTGCCATCCAGATACATTATCCTGGACAAGATGAAGGACCACAGGCGCTTTGCGGAGGCAAGGCTGGAGAAGTTCATCTCTATTCTGGAGCCCCGGAACAGCAGGCAGTTTGCCGCAGCGCTCTTCAGCATAGGCAAAGACACCGCGGTTGTTGCATTCCGCGGCACGGACAGCACCCTGACGGGCTGGAAGGAAGACCTGATGATGGGCTTCACATCCCCCGTTCCCGCACAGAGTGACTCCGTTGTCTTTCTGAACGGGGTCCCGGACAAATGGAAGAACCTGTATGTCTGCGGTCATTCCAAGGGCGGCAACCTGGCCATGTACTCATCTGCCCTCTGCAAAGACCAGGACAGGATAAAGGTTGTATACAGCTTTGACGGACCCGGTCTGGACAGAAGCATGCTTTCAACGGACAGTTGGAAGAACATACTTTCCAGAACAAGGCTCATTATCCCGGAGTCTTCAATAATAGGGCTTCTGATGGGCCACATAAATGATTACACCATAATCAAATCTGACAGCATGAGCATTATGCAGCACAACCCGTTCTACTGGCACGTGACGGGCCCGCAGTTTATCAGGGCTGAGAAAACCACCACATCCAGCAAGATAAACGACAAAGCGCTGCACGCCTTTCTGGACAGCTGCACGGTGGATCAGATAAGGGTGCTGGTTGAAACAAGCTTTGACCTCTTTGAGGCCATTGGCGCCCAGACCCTGGGCGATATTCCCAAGGCAGCCATGACCCACATACCCCAGATAAAGAATATTCTTTCCAAGCTGAATCCTGAGGATTCACAGTTGATTAAGGAGGCATTCAGGATTCTGGGGTCTTCCTATGGAAAATTCATAAGGGAAGTAATGAAAAAGCACTGATTCATATTGAAGAATCAGTGCTATTTTGCTCCCCCGGACGGACAGACGGAAAAAAATATTTGAAAAGAAACCTTTAATTCAGCATGGTAAATGAAGGTCTGATACCCGGTCTCTCATAATGTTTGGTAAATTTTTGGTAAAGGTCAGTTCGACTCCACTGACAGGACTCGCACTAAAAAAGATGTCTCCCCCGGTTAAGGAGGAGACAAAACAAAAAGG
>CAMZGJ010000104.1 GCA_947306375.1 uncultured Spirochaetales bacterium | reverse complement strand
CTGTGTATATCTGTCTATGCACTTTGCTTGTCTGTGTATGTCTGTCTATGTTTTTTGCTTATCTGTGTATATCTGTCTGTAACCGTTTTGCTCCGGCAAGTACAGCAAGCACGGCAAAGAAGAGAAAACGGATTGTAATTGGGCAGTTTTGCAATCAGTACATTGCAGAGAGAATGAGCTGTTTGAGTTTTGCGGGAAGAAGCCTGACAAGGAAGGCAAGGAATTTGTAGACAAAGCCCACCGCAACCCTTACCTTGGGGTTCTTACGCCGGGCCTGCGCGTACATGACACGGGCAACTGACTCCGGACTCTTGCCGTGCATCTCGTCGTGCTCCATTTTGGCAACGGCGGCTGTGCACTTGTCATAGTAGGGAGAATCCTTGGGCTCGTCGTGGGTTCTGGCAGCGGTAAAGCCTGTTCTGGTGTCTCCGGGTTCAACAAGACAGACCTTTACACCGTAAGGTTTTGCCTCCATTCTCAGAGCCTCTCCGTAGGCTTCAAGAGCGTACTTGGAAGAGCTGTAGTGGCTCTGGAACGGAATGGGGACCAAACCCGCAAAAGATGTGGTTATTATGACAAGGGACCTCTTGTTCTTTCTGAGAAGAGGCAGGGCAAGAGCGTTGACGTTCAGAACACCGAAGTAATTTGTCTCCATCTGGCGTTTTGCCGCCTCAACGGAGGTGCATTCGGCAGAACCGGAAATACCCATGCCGGCGCAGTGAATAACAATCCCAAGAGAATCAATCTTCTCAAAAGCCTTTTTGAGGGATTCGGGGTCGGTGACGTCACCGGCAATGTCTGTAATGCTGCCGCCGCCGTCAAAAGTCCTAACCCCGTCGGAACAGTGGCGGGACATGGCATAAACATGATAGCCCTTCTCTGCAAAAAAAAGGGCTGCCGCTTTACCTATTCCGTTTGAGGCTCCTGTAACAAGAACTTCGGGACTGTAAATCTTTTTCATTATGCGTTTGTTTTGGCGTCCAGAGCCTTGATTTCACCTGCAATTATCTCTGCAGCTTCATCAACAAGGTCCTCGGTAACCGTTGCCATGAGGCTTGTGCGCAGCAGACACTCGCTGGGCGGTGTTGCAGGCGGGAGAACCGGGTTC
This sequence comes from uncultured Spirochaetales bacterium, assembly GCA_947306375.1. Taxonomy (GTDB): domain Bacteria; phylum Spirochaetota; class Spirochaetia; order Sphaerochaetales; family Sphaerochaetaceae; genus RUG14846. The sequence goes on along the minus strand of CAMZGJ010000104.1, from coordinate 3,008 downwards.
ACATACACGCCCTTGTCAAAGAGGTTCTTTGCAAGAGTGAGAGTGTATTCGGCATCGTTGGTGTAGATGGGGACAATGGGAGTCTCTGCCTCATGAATCTTGATTCCGTGGGCCGTGAAGGACTTTCTGGTGTAGGCTGAGATATCTGCCAGTCTCTTTACCAGCTCCGGATGGGATTCCAGATGTCTCAGGGCTGCAAGGGCTGCTGCCGCATTTGAAGGCGGAAGACTTGCACTGAAGATAAACGGACGGCTTGTGTGCTTTACGTAGTCAACGGCGGCCTTGCTTGCGGCCATGTAACCGCCCAGACTTGCAAGGCTCTTGCTGAATGTTCCTATGTAGACATCTACCTCATCCTCAAGGCCGAAGTAGCTGGCAGTTCCCCTGCCGCCCTTGCCTATGACTCCGAGTGAGTGGGCATCATCAACCATTACTCTTGCACCGTACTTCTTGGCAAGCTCAACAATCTCAGGAAGCTTTGCAATGTCTCCCTTCATGCTGAAAACACCGTCTGTTACGATTAATATTCCGCATTCGGAAGGAACTCTCTGAAGCTGTCTCTCAAGCTCCTCCATGTCCGAATGGTGGTAGCGGAGCATGTGACCGTAGCTGAGTTTGCATCCGTCGTAGATGCTTGCGTGGTTCTCACGGTCACAGATCACATAGTCATTTCTTCCCACAAGGGAGCTGATAATTCCCAGATTTGACTGGAAACCGGTAGACCATGTCATTACCGCTTCTTTATGAAGGAAGGATGCAAGTTCGTTTTCAAGCTCAACATGAAGGTTCAGTGTTCCGTTCATGAAACGTGAGCCCGAGCATCCCGTTCCGTATTTCTCAATTGCTTCAATTGCTGCCTGCATGACTTCAGGACAGGTTGTGAGTCCCAGATAGTTGTTGGAACCCAACATTATCTTTCTGCCGCCCTCCATGACAACTTCCTTGGCCTGCTTGGACTCAAGGCAGTGGAAATAGGGATAAATGCCTCTTTCTCTGTATTCACCGGGCAGTGTAAATGCTTCAAATTTATTATAAAGGTCCATATAACTGAGAAATATATCAAAAATGCTTTTCAGTTGGAAGAGGTGGATACATAGGTAAACATACAGACAAAAATATAAAAAAGACTGCAACCTTGCGGCTGCAGTCTGTAAGTATTTCAGTTAGAATCAGACTGAAAGCTTGCCCAGTGTTATGCACTTGCCGCTCTTGCGGTCAAAGAGCATGATTTCAGAGCCCTTGAAGCTGATTCTGACCTTTGTTCCGATCTGGAACAGAGTGTTGCCGAAAACAACGCCCGTGAGTAGGAAGCCGTTGATTGCAATCTTGATGGTGGATTCCATACCTGTGGGCATGGCTCCGTAAATCTCGCACTCAAGGCCGTCATCCTTCTCAATGTTTATGAACTCAGGCCTGATTCCCAGTACAAAGTCCTCATTGGTGAGAACCGGCTCTTCCTTGAGGGAGTCATCTTCCTCAACAACCTTGGAGATGTGGTAGCGGAACACTTCATCCTTGTTGCCCTTTTCCACATACCCCTTCCGGGCGGCCTTCTCTGCAAGGGCCTTTGCCGCATCGGCGGCTTCCTTGTCCCTATCTGTGAACCACTTCAGAAGGTCAAGCTTCTTCTGGGGCTTGAAGGTGGCCTTCACGCCGTCCAGGATGGAAAGCTCAAGTTCGCCGTCCTTGTTCTGACTTCCCTTTGCCTCAACAAAGTTGACGGACGGGTTACCTACAAAGTCTGCAACAAAGAGGTTGTTGGGCTTTGAATATACGGTAAGCGGGGCATCGTACTGTTGGAGCACTCCGTTGTTGATAAGACAGATCTGGGTTGCCAGGGTCATTGCCTCCATCTGGTCATGCGTGACGTAGACAAAGGTTGATCCTGTTTCAACGTGCAGTCTCTGAAGCTCGTATCTCATTTCAAGGCGGAGCTTTGCGTCAAGGTTTGAAAGCGGCTCATCCATGAACAGAACCGTGGGTTCCGGAGCAAGGGTTCTGGCAATTGCAACACGCTGCTGCTGTCCGCCGGAAAGCTCTGCCGGGTAGCGGTCCATGAACATTCCTATCTTAACAATTCTTGAAACTCTTCTTACTGCAAGGTCAATCTCTTCCTTGGTGAGCTTTCTCTCAACCTTCTGCACCTTGCCTTCCGAATCAGTGAACACAAAGTTGTTGTTCAGATGGTTCTGAGCCTTTGCAGCCTCTGCTTTTGACTTGAGCTCTGCAACCTCAACGGTGAAGTCCTTCTTTGAGAAGTCATAGGCAAGAAGACGCTTTGCGGTGAACTGTGAGATTGTGAAGGCATCTATGCACTTCAGAACGGCTCTTGTATTATCAAGCTTTCCGTTCTTGTCCTTGCACTCCTCAAGAATCTTGACAACTTCTTCCGGGTGGGCAAGGATGCGTGCAAGCTCCATGTTGGTGCGGGCCTCAAAGTCAACTCTGGGAAGTTCTTCCTTTATGTTGGTAAGACCGAATGAGATGTTCTGATAGACGGTCATGTTGGGCCACAGAGCGTAGTTCTGGAACAGGAATCCTACTTTTCTCTTGTTGGGCGGAACATTTATGCCCATCTTGCTGTCAAAGACAACACGGTCGCCGATTGTAATCTTTCCGTCCGTGGGAGTCTCAAGACCGGCAATCATTCTCAGAGTTGTGGTCTTGCCGCAGCCTGACGGTCCCAGAAGGGTTACAAAGGCGTTGTCCTGAATAGTGAGGTTCAGGTCCTCAACCGCATAGAAGTTTTTCCAACGTTTGTTAATATGTTCAAGTTTGATTTCGGGCATATCAGCCTCCTATTCCGCTGTCCAGGCTGGCACCTGTGAGCTTGTTTACGAGTGAATTGAAGATAAGGATTGTGATGATGAGGATGAGGTTTATACCGCTTGAGAAGGCGTAAAGTCCCATTTCATCAAAGTAGTCAAGTGTTGTGGAGAGGATGAAGCCCTGCACGCACAGAAGCATGAACAGGCTCAGCTCTCTCAGACAGGTCATGAACGGAAGCA
>CAMZGJ010000103.1 GCA_947306375.1 uncultured Spirochaetales bacterium | reverse complement strand
CACCCCCCTCAAAAAACATCGTTTCTACAAACACAGTATCCCTAAACGTTGTTTCTACAAACTCAACCCCTGTTTTGTAGCCTTTGACTTTTATCCGTATAAAGTAAGCATAAGACAAACTTTGACACCTATTTAGTACAGGTATGACACGCTATTTCTTTGTTTTATAAAGGTTTATGACGGTATGGCTATTTACACCTTGACATCATTACTACGCACTCAAGGTGAGGCGTGTTGGGGTAGAAATCAAACAGCCTTCCCTGCTCCACTTTCCAGCCAAGGGCCTTGAAACGCTCAAGGTCACGCATAAGGGTGGTCTGGAAGCAGGAAACATAGATTATGCGTGAAGGATTGAAAGAAGTTATGAGGGCGGGCACGGTTTTATCAAGGCCTGTACGCGGCGGGTCAACAATAACAGTGTCCACCTTGCGGTGAGTTCCCTTCCACTTCTCAACGGCGGAAGTGAAGAACTGAGTTTTCTTCAGATGCTGCTTTGCAAGGGAGAGACAGTTTTTGTTCATCTCAACCGCGGTGACGTTGAAGGAGTCTTCCAGGAAGGCGCTGAAGGTACCCACCCCGCTGTACAGATCCATAACATCGCGACCCTCTGTCAGAGAGACAACCTCATCTATCATGGCCGGCAGAAGTTCAAGGTTGGACTGAAAGAAAACACTGTTGGAGACAGGTAAAACACGCTTTTGTGATGCAGCGCTTACTGTAATGTATCCTGTTCCGGCTCCGTAAAGAACCCCGCTGTCCGTGGTAATACAGGAAAGCTGGCGGTCCTTCAGTTCCCAGACGTTGAGTCTGGGCGGATTGGAAATGAACTCATTCAGGGCCCTGTCTGCAACCGGACAGGATGTTATAAGAACATCCGTATTGGAGTTGCCTTCCATAAAGCCCAGGCGCGGAACACCGTTTTCCAGGCTGTACCTGAAGCGTGCGCGGCTTCTGTATCCGAAGCGTGAGCCGAACACCGGTTCAAGAACACGCGCCGTGCTTTCTACACGCAAAAGTGCGTTTTCAAAACTCTCCTGCTTGAATTTCCGTTGTGCATCAAGCTTCATGCACATAAGCGGACAGCCGCCGCACTGGGAAGCAAAGGGACAGGCACTCTGCTCACGGACATCTGAGGGCTCAAGCACCTCAAGGACAGTTGCCTCACGGTAGTCGGACTTGGAGGAAACAATGCGGGCTTGAACGGTATCGCCCGGGAGGGCACCTTCTGCAAAGACAATGCGGCCGTCAGGTGTGCGGGCAATTCCGCGCCCGTCATTTGAGAGACCCGTTATGCTGAGAATCATGGTTTCAGAGGTCAATTCCGTAGTCCTGAATCTTTGTAATCAGGGTGCGGCGTGAGATTCCAAGTTCCTCCGCGGCCTTGGTTCTGTTGCCTTCCCAGCGCCTGAGGGAGCGCTCAATGGCACTCTTTTCCGCATCTGCAAGAGTTATGACATCATTGTTTCCGTTGTTGTCCGTAATCTGGGCCTGGGAACTCTGTGTCAGATGAAGGGAGGCGCCGCGCAGGTCCAGGTCATTCTCAGAGATAAGTTCCCCGTCTGCAAAGATGGCGGCCCTTTCAAGAATGTTCTCAAGTTCCCTGACGTTTCCATAGAATGTGTTATTCTTGAGCATCTCCATGGCAACGGGGGTAAAGCCCGTGAAGTGCCTTCCCATTCTGGAGTTGAGTTTCTGGAGAATGAAGTGTGCAAGAAGCGGAATGTCCTCCTTGCGCTCCCTGAGAGGCGGAATCTGGATGCGCACAACGTTCAGGCGGTAGAACAGGTCCTCCCTGAACTTGCCCTCACGCACCGCGTCCTCAAGGTTCTTGTTGGTTGCACAGACAATGCGGGCATTTATGGGAATTGTGCTTGTGCCGCCCAGACGGGTAACGCATTTTTCCTGGAGGACCCTGAGAATCTTTACCTGCAGGGCGTGCGGCATGTCCCCAATCTCATCCAGAAAGAGCGTGCCGCCGGAGGCCAGCTCAAACATTCCCCTCTTCTGGCTCACCGCGCCGGTGAATGCGCCTTTCTCATAACCGAAGAGCTCACTTTCAAGCAGGTTCTCCGGAACTCCGCCTATGTTTATTGCCACAAACGGCCCCTGCACCCCGCTCTGGGCGTGGATGGTGCGCGCAACAACCTCTTTACCGGTTCCGCTTTCTCCCGTGATGAGGACCGTGGAGCCTGAAGCTGCAATCCTGGAAATAAGCTCCCTGATCTTTCTTATGCGGGTGCTCTCGCCTATGAATGCGTATTCGGAGGCCTGCCGCTCCTCCGATTCCCTTATGTTCCTGAGGTTCTGGGCCTCTACAAGGCCCTTGAGTTTAATGGTAAGCTCCTCCGGGTTGAAAGGCTTTACTATGTAGTCTTGGGCACCGTTTTTCAGGGCCTCCACCGCATCTTCAATCTCACCGTGGGCGCTTGCCATGATTATGGGCATTCTGAAGCCCTCGGAGCGTATCCACTTAATCATCTCAAGACCGTCCATGCCGGGCATCTTGAGGTCTATGAGGCAGGCATCGTATGTCTGCTCCCTCAGGAGGCGCTGGGCGGAAAAGGCGTTCTCTGCGGCATCTGCGTCCATATTCTCCAGCTGGAGATAACGCTTCATAAGTCCGCGGATGTTCTCTTCATCATCAACAATCAGTATTCTCATTCAAAAGCCTCCGCTCCCTCAACTTCCACTTCTTCCTCGTATTCTGCGGACGGAAGAAGAACCTCAACCGCGGTTCCGCCCTCAGGCCTGTTGTGCAGGGTAAGACTTCCGTGTCTGGCGGTGACAAACTGTCTGGAAATGGCCAGACCAATGCCCGAGCCCTTTGCCTTTGTGGTATAGAACGGGTCAAACAATGCATCCTGCGGCCCTTTGGGAAGTCCGTCTCCGTTGTCCAGAACAAGAATCTGGACCTGCTTTCTGCTCTTCCTGCGTATCTGAACCTCAACCTCAGTCATCCTGCCGGATGCGCTTTCGGTTGCGTTCTTTATTAAGTTCTCGAAAACAGAGCGGGCACGGCCGCGGTCAAACATTACAAATGCGTCTTTCAGGCCTCCGGAATCAACTTTTATCTCCTGGACAAAAAGGGTTGTAATGTCTGTTATAAAGGGTATCATGTCAATCTTTTCAGGATTGCCAAGGGGGTCCTTCATGAACTCACTCACCCTGTTGGTAAGGTTGGTTATCCTCTCAATCTCCTTGTCCATAACATCCAGATCTTCCTTGTACTGAACAGGGAGAATCTTGTGCAGCAGGGCCATCTGAATGGTCATTGCACCCAGGGGATTCTTAATCTCATGGGTAAGAGTTCTAGCCGCAGAACCCAGACTGGCCAGGTTTTCATGGCGCGTAAGGGCGTCTCTGTAGCGTCTGTTTGAGTTGTATATGTTTAGGACAAGCATGGCAAGAAAGGTAATGACAATAACGGTGAATATGGCAATTACCCTTGTCTGCAACAGGGAGGAGAAGTAGCTTGAGCCGTCAAACTTGACATAGATTATCTCCGGAATATCCGTAACGCGCTGGGATGGTATGCCCGTGCCGTAGTACAGAGTTCCTATGTCCAGCATTGTGTTCAGCCTGGAGAGCCTGAAGTATTCTATGGTCTTTGTCTCCCCGTTGAAGGTGTAGACGCCCATGGTGGAGTCTCCGGTGCTCTGTCTGGTCAGAGCAAGCTGGGACAGGGGCAGAGTGTCCGGAGCCTCCCCGAAGACGGTAATTCCCCTTCCCGTGACGCTGTAAAGGCCTATGGCCGATACCTTCTCCTCCTTCATAACCGCCTCTGCCCTGTCACTTCCGTCCGTAAGGGCCATGTAGATGGAGTTGAAGGACTTTTCGGAGCTGAACTTCATCTCCAGGGTTATCTTGTCCTTGAAGCCTATGAAGACAAAGGCGCTCAGAACCATGAGCAGAACGTAGGCAAGCCCTATTCCTATGTAAACGAACAGGGATTCCTTTCCTTCTATAAACTTGAATTTCCTCCATCTGGAGGTGACTGAATTGAGCGCCATGCCGTCATTATACAGTATTGTGAAAAATTTTCACACCCCCAACCGTACTTGTGCTTGTGCTTGTATCAGTACTTATAGTATATTTTTAATACAATGATTAAACGGACAATTGAAGAC
>CAMZGJ010000102.1 GCA_947306375.1 uncultured Spirochaetales bacterium | reverse complement strand
CCACAGGCGGCCAGATAATGCCTCCCATCATGGGTGCAGCCGCATTCCTCATGTCAGAGTTCATGGGTAAGCCCTACATGCAGGTAGCCCTCTGGGCCATACTCCCTGCAGTGCTTTACTTTGCCGGAATCTTTATTTCCGTCCATCTTGAAGCCAAAAAACTGGGTCTTAAGGGTATTCCCCGTGAGAGTCTTCCCAAGTTCAGCGTGCTGATTAAGGACATCTACCTGCTTCTGCCCATCATCATCCTGGTATGGCTGGTTGCAGGCAACATCAGAAGCCTTGCATACTCCGCATCAATTGCAATTGCAGTTGCAATCCTTGTTGCAATTCCGGGCCACCTGAGAGCCGAGAAAAACTTCGGTAAGATTGCAAAGAACACAGGAAAGATGATTCTTGAATCTCTTTCAGCAGGCGGAAAGAGCTGCATCACGGTTATCGTTGCATGTTCAATGGCCGGAATGGTTGCTGGATGCATTACCGTGACAGGTCTTGCCTCCAGGCTCATCGGTGCCATTGTAAATCTGAGCCAGAGCATTCCTTCACCCGTTCTGGGTCTGCTCCTTGCCCTCATTCTTACAATGCTCTGCTGCATTGTTCTGGGCATGGGTGTCCCCACAACGGCAAACTACTGCATCATGGCTTCCACCTGTGCTCCCATCTTGATCCAGCTTGGCATTCCCGTTGTTGCAGCACACTTCTTTGTGTTCTACTTCGGAATTGTGGCGGATATAACCCCGCCGGTTGCACTTGCAGCATACGCAGGAAGCGCAATTGCAAAGTCAGATCCCATGAAGACAGGCCTGAACGCTACAAAGCTTGCCATTGCGGCATTCATTGTTCCCTACATGTTCTGTTTCAACCCGTCCCTCATCCTGATGGACAAGGGTTTCCTGACTGCAGCACAGAGCATCCTGACCTCTCTCATAGGTCTGTTCGGTGTATCTATGGCTCTTGAAGGTTACTTCCGCAGCCATATTCCCGCAACTCTGAGAGTTATTTCCGCAGTAGCCGGTCTGCTTCTCATCTACCCGGGAACAGTGACCGACATTACCGGTCTCATAGGAGTAACATCAGTTATTCTTCTCAGCATAAAAAAGAAAGCTTGAATAATAAAGACCATCGCCCATAACAGCGATGGTCTTTTTATATATACCCAAGCTCAGCCTGTGGTAGCAAAAGCCTTCAAACAGGGGGAATTGCCACCAAAAGTGGTATCAAAAAACATCAAACCCCACGGTTTGCTACCATCCGGATTTGAATTCCGCCTGTCATAGTATGCCTTATATTCAATTTTAAGGCATACTTCCCATCCCGGGCATATGCCAAAATGGCACATATTACTTTACACTATATGCCAAAATGGCATATTTTATTTGACATAATGTGCCAATTATTCTGTAAATAAGGTCTGTGTTTGTTTTTACGGACGGAGAAGGCCCCACTCGGCAAACTTCTCAAAGCCGCCCAGGCTGAAAATAAAGTCTCTGGCAGTCTCAACTATCTTGCTGTAGGGAATGCCGTTAATGTGGGTGTCTCCTATGGCGCATGAGAATTCCACCGGTTTACCGGTTCTCTGGGCTTCAAGCCAGGCGTAGACGTTCACTGAAACATCAGCCTTGGAAAGGTCCTTTCCGTTAAGACCGCCGCCTGTGACGGAGTCTGCCATGTCTGAGCCAAGCTTGCGGTTTGTGGCACCGCAGTCAACATTAATGCCGCCTTCCCAGTCTCCCAGCGGGTTGATTACAGCACCGGGGCACATCTTTTCAAGTTCGCTGCGCGGGGCGTTGCTCTGGCAGATTACAACCTTGTCTCCGTCCATTATGTATTTGCCGTCAGTGGGGAACTTTGCATAGATCTCCGCTGCAAGGCGTATAAGTTTTCTCTGTTCCTCTGTTACAGGGGCACCCTTGAAAATTCCGTTATCACCGCATCTGAAACCCTCTGCCTGGTTTGAGGCAAGATGCTCATCTTGGGCAACCTCAATGTACTGGATATCCACTGAAGTCCTGTCTGCAACTCCCAAAATCCTGTAAACGGCGTCTGCCACATCCTTTCTGTCCAGTCTCACGGATGTTTCTGAGATGATTACGCACTTACCGTGTCCCAGAAGAACCTCAACGGCAATACGGGGATTGTCCTGGGCCTTATAGGCAAGGTCAGTAAGAGCGCCGGCAATGCGGTCCGCAACTTTGTCAGGATGGCACGGATTAACTTTTTCGTACATGAATAAACTCCTTCCGGGCATAAAAAAAAGCCCGCAGGGGCTCGCTCTTCCTTTAGCAGAAACGGCTGCAAGTAGAAGCATAACTCCCGATGCCATGAATCTAGCATAATAGTATCTTTGTGTCTATACTCTTCAAGTATGGAAAAGCACTTTGAAAACATGGAACTGGCAGAAAAACAACTGACCAGCGAGAATATCTTTGACGGCAAACTCCTGCATGTCTACAGGGACGAGATACTGCTCCCCAACGGACACAAAGGGGCGCGTGAGTACATAAAGCACCTGGGCGCAGTTGCAGTTGTTGCAATGGACAAAGACGGCCGCATTGCCGTGGAGCACCAGTTCCGATACCCCTTCCAAAAAGTCCTTCTGGAGATTCCCGCCGGAAAGCTGGACTATGCCGGAGAAGACCCGCTTGAGGCCGGCAAAAGGGAGCTGAGGGAGGAAACCGGCATTACTGCCCATACCTGGCAGTATCTGGGCCCCTTCTACCCCACCGTTGCCTATTCCACGGAGGTGATTCATCTCTATTGGGCAAAAGGTCTTACATTCGGAGAGCGTGAGCTTGATGAGGATGAGAGCATCAACTTTGAAATGATGGACATGGAACAGGTTGTGGACATGATTCTCGAAGGCAAGGTTCCCGATTCCAAGACCCAAAGTGCGGTGCTTACCGTCCATACCCTCATGAACAGATAAATAAAGGGCCTGCAGCAGAACTGCAGGCCTTTAATGTTATTTAATGTCTATTTCAGTGAACTTCTTGGGTACCGGATCCAGACCGTCCCAGATTACACGTCTGAACTGAACCGGGTCTGTGTTGCCCTCTGTGTTGATCATGAAGACAATGCTGTGCTCATCAAGGGCAAGAGCCTCCTTCAGATCCTGGGGACAGTTGGGGTTCTTCAGAGTGAACAGGGCTCCGAGAGGAACTGCGCCGGATTCTCCGGAAATGACAAACGGGTCGCCTGTGAGCGGGCAGGAGAGAATTCTCATTCCGCGGGCGGCAACGTAGTCAGGCATCTGAACAAAGATATCCGCATTTGCATCCAGAATCTCAAGGGCAATGGGAGAGGGATCGCCGCAGGCAAGACCGGCCATTATGGTGTCCAGGTCTCCCTTTATGCTGTGGCACTTGCCGTCTCCGGCCTTTACGCTTTCAAATACGCACGGGGCCTTGTCGGGCTCTACAATGACGAATTTGGGCGGGTTGTTGGGGAACAGTGCGGTGTAGAAACCTACCGTTGCGGCTGCAAGGGCGCCTACTCCGGCCTGCACGAATACGTGTGTGGGACGGGTAATTCCAAGACCTGCAAACTGCTCCTGGGCCTCAAGAAGGATTGTTGTGTATCCCTGCATGATCCATGTGGGAATTTCAGTGTAGCCGTCCCATGAAGTGTCGGAGATAATCTCCCAGTTGTACTTCTTGGCATCTTCAGCAATCTTGCGAACTGCATCGTCGTAGTTGCCGTCAACAACCTCAACGCGAGCTCCGTAGCTCCTGATTGCGTCAATTCTGGGCTTGCTGGTCTCATTGTGGACGTAGATTACGCATTTGTAGCCCAGCTGCTGGCTTGCCCATGCAATTCCTCTGCCATGGTTTCCGTCGGTTGCGGATGCAAAGGTAACGTCTCCCACCTTTTCGTGGCACTCCTTGCTCTTCATGTATTCAAAAGAGACTTCCTTGTCTCTTCCGAGTTTCTTCTTCAGGAAGTTGTAAAGAGCAAATGAGCCGCCCATTACCTTGAAGCTGTTGAGAACAAGTCTCTGAGCCTCATCCTTTATGTATATTCCCTCAACTCCGAGCATTGCGGAAAGCTCCGGAAGGGAAACGAGGCGGGTCATCTTGTATCCCGGAATCTGTCTGTGGAAAACACGGGCCTTTCTTGCCGTTTCAATGGAGAACATCTGAGAGGCC
>CAMZGJ010000101.1 GCA_947306375.1 uncultured Spirochaetales bacterium | reverse complement strand
CCTGAGGTCTGAAAGCAGAGCCTGGGTCAGGTTCTCGGAGGTGAAGGGCTGGAGGGAATCGGCCGCGTAGGCGGCGTAGAGCATGTTCTGTCTGGGTTCAATGCCTGACAGGTCATTGAAGAACCAGCCGCAGGAGGCAAATGAGAACAGGACGTTCTTCATTGCATCCAGAAGGACGGCAAGGGTCTGACGGTCCGTCTTGTCCGTTGTGTAGGCGCTGAGGAAGGACTTTGCATCTTTTTTGCCGCAAGCCACAACTCCGTACTCCTCAAGGAGTCTGTCGGGGTTCGTGTTGTCTCCCAGTATCTGTCTTACCTGTTCAGTGAAGATGAGGTTGGCCTTTCTTTCAAGGTTTCTGAAGGCAATTCTCAGCGGGCCTCTCCATTTCTGGTTCCACTTTGCATCTCCGCCTGTGTGGCAGCCGCAGTTGCGGTACCATCTTCCCACGCCGTGGGAACAGGACCAGGAGGAGCCCAGACCGTCATCTCCGAGTGAAAGAGTTGCCTCTTCCACCGGCGGATGCTTTTCAAGGAATGCTCCGTAGTTTGTTATCTCAAGGTCTTTGTTTTTGTTTATCTTCTTTATCAGAGCGGCAAGGGCCATGTCTCCGAAGGGCTCATGATGGCCGTAAATCTCGCCGTCAGTGGCCCAGTGGAGCAGGGCGGGGTTCTTCCTTTCCTCAATAGTCTCCACAATGCTGTCATACAGTTTGTCCGCGCTCTGAAGCAGATGCCCGAAGCTTATGCCGGAGGCATAGCCCGGATCATAGAAGAAGGCGGCAATCTTTTTTGTTCTGCCCTTAATCCAGAAAGCTCTGTCACAGGGGGCGGGTTCTCCCTCAAGGTCCTTTCCGTCCACGGCAACTGCCTGCCAGGGTGAGAGGATGGTGAATTTGATTCCCGCTTCTGCAAGAACATCCACCGTTTCGGGGTCTATTGCACATTCAGAGCACCAGAAACCCTCAGGTTTGTGGCCGAAGCGGTACTTGTAGTCCTCAATTGCCCATCTGACCTGAATGCGCTTGTTCCTCAGGCTGTCAAGCGGGAGGATGGTGTGGTTGAAGCACTGGGCAATGAAGTTGGAGTGACCTGTTCTCTTCAGGCTGTCACGGTCCGCCTCTCGGAGTTTGTTCAGAAAAGCGGGATGCTGCTGTTCAATCCATGCAAGCAGGGTGGGACCGAAGTTTGAGGATATGCTGCTGTAGTTGTTGTTTATGTCCAGAATCTTGCCGTACTGGTCAAGATATCTTGAACAGGAATTGGGATAGTAACAGGTCCTGTAGATGCTCTCATTCCAGTTGTCATACGGCTTTGCCGATGCCTGCAGAGGGACAATACCCGTAAACGGATTCTCCCTGGGCGGCTGATAAAAATGTCCGTGGATTATAATTGATGTCATACTTCCGTAAAGTCCGTTGTGTAGACGGGGCTTGCTTCCTTAAGGTGTTCGGGGTTGAAGATGTTGTAGTCAATATCCGGGAAGATATTGTTTCTCTCCTCAGCCTTGACAAGCCATTCAGTATTGACCGCATTCTTGCACATGTTGTCATAGACAAGGTAAAGATTACGTATATGCCCGTCAATTCTGTTCTTGCTGTATGTCTCATTTGAGTGATTGTGCATCAGAAGAAGCCAGTCACTGTCCATGAGCAGAAGTGCCTCTCTGGCGGCCTGGTTCAGGAACCTCTGTTTGAGGGACTTCTGGTTGGGGAACCTCTGTGCAAGCTCTGTCATGCGGCTCATTGCCTCAAGAACATGGGGCACATAGGATGCGTTTGAACTGTTGTCCACCCAGCTCTGTGAATATCCGCCGGTTCCCCATGAGGAGAATACGGGACGCACGGTCTGTACGGCGGGCCTGTCCGCAATATACATTCCGGGAGTTATGAGCCTTACGGACTTGTCCGCGGCTGCCATTCTTATCACTTCCTCAAGCCACCAGACTCCCTCGTACCAGAAGTGTCCGAAGAGTTCCGCATCAAAGCTGACTGTGTAGAACGGGTCAGAAGAAAGCACACCCTCAAGTTTTCTTCCCCTGCTTCTGACGTTGTAGAGGAAGTTGTTTGCATGTTCTGTGACCCTTGTTCTTGCCTTGTGGGGGTTGTAGACAGCCTTGTCTGCGGTGTTGCCCGTGATTGCCCAGTATTTGAAACCTGTGAACACACGCACGTCAGGCTCGTGTATGTAGGGTCTTACATATTCAAGGGGAAGATCATAACCGATGTCGCGGTAGAACTCCCTGTAGCACGGGTCGCAGGGGTATCCTTCCTTTGAGGACCATACAAGGCTTGTGAGGTAGTAGTCCCTGGGGAAGAAGTAGACTCCGTTTGCGCTGCGTGCGGGTGCGTAGTTGCCTGCAACCGGCTTGTCCTCAGAGAGGAAAAGCGAGTGGGCGGCAAGCTCCGTCCAACTTATGTTGTGTCTTTTCAGAAGATCTTCAAGTCCGGGATAGTATCCGTTTGCCGGAAGCCAGAAACCGTCACATGAATTTGTGAATGTCCTGGCATGCTGCATTATTCCCACTTCAAGCTGGGCGTTTACTGCAACCGGATAATCCTTGTAGATAGGAAGGTATGCATGGGTGGCCGCAGTTGTTATCAGCTCCAGATATCCTTCCTCCGAGAGGGTGTTGAAGGCAGAAAGTATGTTGCCTCCGCATGTCTCATGCCAGAACTCAAGGTTTCTGTTGAGGTTATCCACGTAGCTCTTTGTGATTGAAAGCATTTCCGGGTTGTTCCAGAGTCTCTCAATTTCTTTTTCTCCCAGTTCCAGACGGCTTTCCATGTACTGCTGAAGCCTCTCTGAAAGAAGCTGGTCCTTGAACATGGCAACAAGGGTGGGGGACAGTGAGAAGACCATGTGGAACGGCACTTTCTCATCCCTCAGCCTGTAGAACATTCTCAGTATGGGAAGGTAGGACTCATTAACCGCCTCATAGAACCAGTCTTCCTCAAGGAATTTGGGGTATTCCGGATGCCGTACAAACGGCAGATGTGCATTAAGGGTAAAGCAGAGATTGTTTGTCATATTTCGGCATCCTTTTTCTCAAAGCTGTAGACTATATTGTTCACTTCACTGCAGTTCACCGGAGTGCCTTCCTTTGAGATGAGGGGTTTTACAAGTATTTCATACAGGTCCGGATCCATGATTGCGTCCTTGTGCTCAGACAGCCAGCTCCTGGTTCTTTCAACTGTATTGCTTGAACAGAGAGTTGTCTCGTTGCCGTTTGAGTCAACAAGCAGGAGCTTTATGAAATAGGTTCTTCCGGGCCACGGAAGCTCTATGGTCCAGCACTTGTCATGTATGGTTATTTCAATGTCGTAGGATTTTCTGGAAAGCTTCCCGGAGGGGGTTGCGATAATGCGCAGAACAAGTTTGGAATCAGACGCCTCAACCTCTTTGTAGAGGCTCTCGGACAGGTTCCAGAAAACGTATGCCCATACGGCATCTTTCTGGGTGAGATGTATGTAGGTCTTGTTGTAGTGCCTGGGAATCTCCTCAACGCCCGGCAGCTGTGAGTAGTCCGACTTTCCGGGGATGAGGGAACTTACATACTTCTGTCTGAGCGTTCCCGAGAAACTTGCATCGTCATTATCTTCGTAAACACTTTCAAGTTCATCAATAAGTTCTTCTCTTGAAAGACTTTCCCAATCCTCAATATCTTCCTGACACGCAATGGACTTCAACTCTGAATCCGTCAGTGTCTCAATGTTAATCAATACCATTACAACAACTCCCTGATTGACCAGAAAAATCGGTCAGAGATCATTGGGTATTTTAATAAAAAAAGCGCCGTTTAGACAAGGCTTGGAGGGGGATGGACACTGTTATAAGTATTAAGAATTTATGTGCTGGAGAAGGATGGCAAGGGAGGCTGCCATGTTTTCATTGTAAACAAGGACTCCCTTCGGGGCATTGAGGTGGATCTGGGCAAAATTCCATATTGCCCTTATGCCGGCTTTTACCATGAGATCACAGACATTCTGGGCATCTGATGACGGGACTGTGATTATACCTATGTTTACACCTGAGTTCTTGCAGAAGCTTTTCAGATCCCTGACGTCATATACGGTTATCCCGGCAATCTCAGTGCCTATCAGAGCCTTTTTGTTGTCAAAACCTGCCGTTACCTTTATTCCGTATTCCCTGAAACCCTTGTAGGAGAGAAG
>CAMZGJ010000100.1 GCA_947306375.1 uncultured Spirochaetales bacterium | reverse complement strand
CTGTTTTCCTGAAGAAAAACCCGGTATGCATCCAGAATGCGCCTTATGTCCGAAAGCATTTCCCCTGAGGCATTTCCCGGGTTCTCAAGCACCCGGGGAAAGTCCTGCAGGGAGGCTGCAATCTCATCTGCAAAAAGGCCTTTTGACTCAGGGAATGAAGGCGGACAAAGTGCGTTGAGGGTGTTCTTTTTAAGGAATTCCGTTGTAAAGACAAGTCTGTGGATATAGGTGGCCTGTTTCAGATCCGCCGGGATTTTTCTGCAAGAATCCCTGAATGTATCCCATGAAATGAAGGTGTCTGAAAATGCAGGTTTTCCGGCATTGGAACGCGCATAGCAGGAGGCCCAGCTGTCTGCCGAGGTCTGTGTGGGAAAAACGAGAACGCTTCTGTCCTGTACCCGTGCAAAGACGCACTCTCTGAACGTCATATGACAAGTTTAGCAAAACTTGATACGAAAGGACAGAATCATTAATCTGTTTTGAGAGGAATGTGATATGGCAGTTTATTCAAAGGAAAGGATGACTCGCAGAGTGAAGTGGTTTTTTGCACTTCCTCTTACCTACGTCATCTACTTTGCATTTTCCCTTCTGATTCCGGCTGCGGAACTTTTTACAGTTGTCCTTACCTCCCTTGTTCTGATTCTGGCATTCAGCTTGGTATCAAAGTTCCTACTTAACTTTCCCCTGCGTTCATTCATAAGACAGGAAGGAAAGTTCTCATGGCCGCTGTTTCTTACCGGCCTTCTTGTCATGGCGGTGCTTTGCGCCGGAAGTACATTTGTGCTCATGGTTCTCAACCCGCAGATGTATGAGTACTCTCTCAGGCCGGAAACCGTTGCAAGAGACTGGCTTGTAAGCATTTCAGTTGTTCTGACTGCGGCATTTGCGGAGGAACTGCTGTTCCGCGCCTATGTGGCCTTTTTTCCGTCTGACAGTCTTGAGAAAGACAGCAGTAAGTTTTGGAAATACTGTCTTGCCTCCGGCATTCTCTTTGCCCTTGCACACTTTCAGAACCCCGAGGTAAACGGAATGAGTGCAATCTGGTTCATGTCCTTCTACTTCATTCTGGGCTGTTTTCTCATGTACTTCTATATGAAAAGCGGCGGAATTGAGTTCTCATCAGGCGTCCACGTGGGAAACAACATCATTCCCGCCCTGTTTTTCTCCTACCCCTCGGCGGTTATAAAGACAAACACCGTATTCATGGACAAAAGCCCTGTGAACCATGTCCAGCTTATCCAGGCCCTGGTCTGCCTTTGTGTCTGCACGGCTGTTTTTAACCCTGTGTTGAAGAAAAACCTGTCCGGCAGGGACTGAATTCTGAATTTTTTGTATCCACCCGGCACATTTTTTGTTTATCATGTAGTTAAGGAGATTTTCACAATGAACGGAAAAAAATGGTTTTGTATTCTTGTTTGTGCTGTTCTTATAACGGCATTCGGCTTTGCCGCAACCCAGAAGCAGGCTGCCCAGGTGAAAATCAAGAGCCCTGCTCTCAATCTTCCCGTCAAAAAAGGCCCTGTTTTTACCGGTGACCCCATTATGAGAAATGCTGCCGGAGATCCAATAATGCTCAAGGGCAAGAAAACCGCAGCAGGTGACCCCATAATGATGACCACCCTCAAGACTGCAGGCGGAGACCCCATAATGATGGATGCAAAGGGCAACTTCTACATCCTCAATGCCGCAGGTGACCCCATAATGAGCACCGCCGCCGGCGATCCCATTATGTAACTGAATTATATTATTGCCGTTCCGCTCAGTATGTTCTCATAATCCTCAAGGTTCTTTCTGAGAAGCTTGGGGATATTGAGGCCGTACGGACATTTGTTCATACACTTGCCGCATTCTATGCAGTTGTTTATCATGTGCATCTTTTCCTGCCACACCGGCTCCAGATATTGTTTGCTGGGGCTTCTTCTTATGAGCTGGCTCATTCTTGCGCACTGGGGAATCTCAATTCCCACGGTGCAGGGCATGCAGTAGCCGCAGCTTCTGCAGAATTCTCCGCACAGATCCTTTCTGTCATCTTCAATCAGTTTTCTAATTTCAGATGTCATCTGAGGCGGATCCGTTATGCAGGAAAGCCACTGGTCAAGTTCCTTCTCACGCTGGATTCCCCAGATGGGAAGGACGTTGTCAAACTGTGCCTCAAATGCATAGCAGGCCCTGTAGTCGGTCAGAAGACCGCCGGAAAGGCCCTTCATTGCAATAAAGCCCATGTTGTGTTCCCTGCACTTGTTCACAAGTTCAAGTTCCTTCTCTCCGCTGACATAACTGAACGGAAACTGAAGTGTCTCATACAGGCCGCTGTCTATGGCCTGATGTGCAACGTGAAGGCGGTGGTTTGTAATTCCTATGTGACGGATCAGACCCTTTGCCTTTGCCTCAAGTGCCGCCTCATACAGACCGGTTCCGTCTCCGGGCACCGGGCAGAACGGAGGGTTGTGGAACTGGTAAATATCCACATAGTCCCTTTTCAGGTTTTTCAGTGTGGTCTCCAGGTCATTCCAAAAATCCTCCGCCTTCAGAGCAGGAGTCTTTGAGGCAATGAAGACCTTGTCCGTCCTGTCTTCAAAAGCAATTCCCAGTTTGAATTCACTGTCCGTGTAGCTTCTTGCGGTGTCAAAGAAGTTCATGCCGCCTTCATAGGCGCGCCTGACAAGTCTGACCGCATCTTCCGTGGAGATTCTCTGTATGGGAAGAGCGCCGAATCCGTTTTTGTTTACCGTTATGCCTGTTGAGCCGAGTGTTACTGTAACCATGGGAGAATTTTCCCACTATACGGCAGATTGTTCAACAGGTTCTGCCCTTGTCCACCATGATTGAGTAGATGGCCTGGTCGGTTTCCTCCATGCCTTCCCTGCTTATAACGGACAGGTTTGAGATACTGGACTGTGAGTCGTTTCCAACAATGCCGCACTCCTCTCCGGGGGAGCGTCCGTTCAGTGCAAGTTTGACGGCCATTGACGCTGCCTCAAGGCAGGAGTAAATCTTGAGAGCGCAGGTGTTCTTGGCACCGTCACAGATTATTCCGGTAAGGTTTGCAACCATTGTGTTAATTACTCTGTCAGTTGTATCTTTTGTTCCGTCAAGAAGATAGGCGTATGCACAGGCGGTCCCTATGGAGGCCGTGAAGGCCCCGCAGAGGGCCGAAAGACGGCTCTTTTTCTCAGTGAGCATCAGGCCCACCAGTTCACTTACGCAGATTGCGCGCAGTATTTTCTCCTGGGGAAGTCCGAGGTAATTTCCCAGAATCTGCACGGGAACTGTTACCGTTATTCCCTGGTTGCCGCTTCCGCTGTTTATATAGACAGGCATGGGACAGCCGCTCATGCGGGCATCGCTGCCGGCGGCAGCATAGGCTGCGCCCAGGCGGAAGGCTCCGTCCAATGTGTCCGGCGGATAGGCAAGGCCGTCTGCCATTACGCGTCCCACCTGGAGGCCGAAGCGGTGGGAGATTGAGTATTCAGCAATTGCCATGTTGGTGTCTGCCGCGGTCCTGAGGAAGGCAAGGCATGACGGGTCCACGCTGTCTGCAAAGCCCAGGATATCTGAGATTTCAACGTCTTCAAGTGCCGTGTCTGTCTTTTTAACGTGGCAGGAGGCAGTTGTGTCTGCCTTGACCCTGCCGTCCACAACTATGCGTGAGAAACTGTCGTGCTCATCTGAGATGGCAACGGAGACACTGTGGCCCGTGCGGGATTCAAGGGTAACTTCCACATAGAGCGAGGGAACGTCTTTGGCAAGTTCCAGCTCCGTGTCCAGCTTTGAGGCGTATTCAACCATCTTAGGCGTGACGGATGAGAGTATGCTGAGTTTTTTTGAGGTGTCTCCCCCTGCAACTCCCAGAGCCACTGCGGCGGAAATGCCCTTGAGGGTGCATCCGGGAATGCCCACACCCATGGCGTTTTTAACCATGTCACGGGAGGCGGAGATTTTTACTTTTGCAACCTCCCCTTCCAGCAGTTCCTTTGCCTTTGCGCCGGCAAGTGCGGAGGCCGCCGGCTCGGTGCAACCCATTGCAGGTATGACCTCACGTCTGAGCAGTTCCAAAAAGAATGTGTTGTCTTTCATCTTGAGAAGGCCTCCGTGAGTTTTATTGTACACCCAACATGCGCTCAAAATAACCCGTAGTCTAAAAGGAAAAATTGATATAATATTGACTAACTGATTATTAT
>CAMZGJ010000099.1 GCA_947306375.1 uncultured Spirochaetales bacterium | reverse complement strand
TGCAATTTCTTCCTCCGTGGAATTATTGCATTTCATTTTGGCACTTTTATCTTGTATGTTTCAAGTATGTCTAATGTAATCTGTTATATTTCACCCGTTTGGAATATGATACAGGCATGAGTCCTGCAGATCTTTCTTTGATTTTGAATATATTGGGTGTAATATCCTTTTCCATTTCCGGAGTTCTTGTTGCAGCACGCAAGAAAATGGACTATCTGGGTGTGGTTATCCTTGGCATAGTTTCATCGGTAGGCGGCGGTGTGATCAGGGATATAATCATGGGAAGAATTCCGCCCACAATGTTCACCAATCCGTTGTATGTGGCTGTAAGCTTTGCAACCTCAAATCTTGCATTCTTATATCTGTATTTCAATCTTGACGGCAAATCCAGACCCGCAATCAACCGCCTTTTTGAGGAAGTCTATTTCTGGTTTGATACAATTGGTCTTGCCTTGTTTACCACGCAGGGTGTTGTTGCAGGCAAGGCCTTGGGCGGAGCAAGTGTTTTCCTCTGCTCCTTCCTGGGTGTCATAACAGGTGTTGGCGGCGGTGTTCTGAGGGATATTCTGGCGGACACCGTTCCTGCCATATTCATCAAGCATATTTATGCTCTTGCATCCATTATCGGTGCCCTTGTCATTTCCCTTCTCTGGGAGGTGAACGACACTTTGGCAATGTTTGCAGGCTCTCTTTTAATCATTCAGATCAGGTATATGGCAAGAAAACACAAGTGGAATCTTCCGTTCATCAAAAATGCTCCCTTGGAGCACTGACAGTTGCAAATAACTTGTACAGTTCGTATTATTTCCAGTGTACGGCAGGTGACGGTTAAATGAAGAAAAGACATGGGAGCATTATTATAAAAAGTGCAGTGGGAATGGTTATTTCCCTTGTTCTTCTTGCTGCTATTTCATGTGTAATAGGCTATACCAGTCTGTCAAACGCAATAACCGATATTTATGAAAAGGGCGCATTTGAGATTGCTGAAACCGCCAAAGCCATGATTAACGGAGACAGAATAGCAGCCATAGCTGCCAGTAACGGTGAAACCGATGAGTATCATGAGATATATGATGAGCTTGATTCTCTCTGCAACACTTCGGGTGCAACATTCATCTATCTGATCTGTCCCAACCTTGTTGATTATGAACACATAACATTCATAGTTTCCACAATCAACAAAAACAGCCCATACACCCAGTATCCGTTCGGGTACTACAGACAGACTACCAATGAAGACTACAAGACCAAGTACCGCAGACTCTATGAAAACGTTTCTGAAGCCGAGATTGTCATTCGTGACAGGGGTTATATTGAGACAGATGCCCATATAACCGCCATGGTCCCGATCAAGGATTCAGAAGGCCTCACAAGGGCAATTCTCTGTGTCCAGCGTCAGATGGAAGAAATAACGATCAGACGCAGCCTGTATGTTCGGTCAATTATTGTTTCTCTTGTAGTTCTTGTTTGCATAATCATGTTCCTGCAGGGCAGTTACATGAACCGTGTTATCCTGACTCCTCTGAAAAACATCTCGGAAGAAGCTGCCATATTTGCTACCAAAGGAATGCTGTCCGGAAACCAACTCAAGCAGGCTATTGCGCATAATGATGAAATAGGTACTCTTGCGGAATCCATAGACCGTATGGAGAAGAGTATAGTGCAGTATATCAATGATCTTACCAAGGCTACGGCGGAGAAGGAGAGAATCAGCACGGAGCTGAATCTTGCCACACGCATACAGAGCGATATGCTACCCAACATCTTCCCGTGCTTCCCTGACAGAAATGAATTTGATATTTATGCCTCAATGGACCCTGCCAAGGAGGTGGGCGGCGACTTCTATGATTTCTTCTTTGTTGATCCCGACCATCTTTGTCTTGTCGTTGCAGATGTATCAGGAAAGGGAATTCCGGCAGCCCTGTTCATGATGGCATCCAAGATTACAATTGCCAACAATGCAATGATGGGCAAGAGTCCTGCGCAGATTCTCATGGATTCCAATGCCTCTATCATGAACAGCAACAGGGAGGAAATGTTTGTCACTGCCTGGGTGGGAATCCTTGAAATATCAACCGGACGTCTTGTTGCCTCAAATGCCGGACATGAGTATCCCATGGTCAAAACCCCTGATGGAAAGTTTGAGCTGATCAGGGACAAACACGGCCTGGTGGTGGGTGCATTCAGAGATTCCAAATACACTGACTATGAATTGATTCTCAAGCCGGGCTCCAAACTGTTCCTCTATTCGGACGGAGTGCCTGAGGCTACAAATGAAAAGGGTGAGTTCTTCGGTACGGATCGTATGCTTGAAGCCCTGAATTCCAACCCTGAAGCAGATTCCGAGAATACCCTGAAGACTCTCAGACGTGCGGTAGACAGTTTCGAGAAGGGTGCAGATCAGTTTGATGATATTACCATGATGTGCGTTTCCTACATGGGTTGCGGGAAATAAGATGTTTTGAGCCTGTCCTTTCTCTTTACATGGGAACTTGTATCATAAGCGGGCGGGTTTTTTGCCGGATTTATGATACATGTATCATAAGACGAGCCATTTTTGCAGGAATTATACTACAGGGGGAGGGAGAAAAACCCTTATAAACGAAAACAGCACCCGTTTTTGGGTGCTGTTCCGTTTACACGGTGTAGGGTTTGAACCTACGACCTCCACCACGTCAAGGTGGCACTCTCCCGCTGAGTTAACCGTGCGTTGCTTGAGTATTCTTGCATATCACGGGGTTTCTGTCCAGTACTTTTTCACTTCATTATTTGCCTGCAATGGGGTAAAGTGAACACAAGAGTAATAAAGACAACAGGAGGCACCGCAATGCTGGAAGTGGGAAGCATGGCTCCGGATTTTGAACTGCCGGATCAGAACGGAAACAAACACAGACTGTCGGACTACAGGGGAAAGAAGGTGATTCTTTATTTCTACCCCAAGGACAACACATCCGGATGCACCAAGCAGGCCTGCGGATTTGCAGACAGATACCCTCAGATTACGGAAAAAGGTGCCGTTGTACTGGGAGTGAGCAGGGACAGCGTGCTTTCCCACAAGAAGTTTGAGCAGAACTATACACTGCCTTTCACTCTGCTTTCCGATCCCGAACTGGAAGTGATAAAAGCTTACGGAATCTGGCAGGAGAAGAAGAATTACGGGAGAGTAACAATGGGAGTTGTCCGTTCAACGTATCTTATTGATGAGAACGGCGTTATAGTGAAGGCACTGTCTGCTGTCAAGGCTGCTGACAATCCTCAACAGATGCTGAATCTTATCTGAGAGGAGAGAAAACTATGACAATGGTTCAGTACATGAACAGTTTCTTTGCCATGCCCCAGTATGTGGACTTTATTATAAGACTTGTCATGGCATGTGTGGCCGGCTTCATACTCGGCTACAATCCCAAAGTGAATATAAAGGGAGTAGGTGCAAGAACCTACATAATGACCTGCTGTGCCGCGGCCCTGATCATGATTATCTCCAAGTACGGATTTGCAGACCTTACATCCTCATCCGGTCAGGCATACAGCGGAACCAGGGGTGCGGATGCGGCAAGAGTGGCAGCACAGGCTGTAAGCGGAATAAGCTTTCTCTGTGCCGGAATAATATTCAAGAGTGAAGGTGGAACTGTAAAAGGTCTTACAACCGCAGCAGGTATGTGGCTTACCGTGGCAGTTGGTCTGGGAATAGGTGCGGGAATGGTTGTGGTTTCATTTGCCACCGTGGTTGTTTCCACGCTGATGCGTATTATCTACGGAATACTGCCGGTGGGAACGGACAATTACGCAGTTCAGCACGTGGTTTTCAATGTCTCAGATGGAAAAACCTTCCACGCCTTACTTGAGAAGCAGATTGAAGAATGGAAAATCAAGAGGGTGGGCAACATGAAGGAGACCCTGAACTCAGACGGCAGCGCTGTATTTGAAATGAACCTTTTCAGAAAGACAAGGCTGACATTTGATGAGTTGAATCTCTTTGCAGAAAAAAACAAGACAATCACGTCTTTCAGATTAGAGGTTCTTAACTGAAAAGCGCGTGTTGTACGCAATCTGACAATCAGTTATCATTACATGGAAATGGGTGAGAGAATACTGGTTCATTGTTGCTGCGGTCCGTGTTCCACAAGCAGTCTGAAGAGGCTGATTGATGAAGGATGGAGCCCCGTGGTCTACTACGGGAACAGCAACA
>CAMZGJ010000098.1 GCA_947306375.1 uncultured Spirochaetales bacterium | reverse complement strand
CGCCGTCCGAAGTGACCGTTGTTCCGTCAGCATAGGCAAGAACAACCTTATCCTCACTCACTTCCTCAAAGTTCACCGGCTGGATACTCTTGAGCCTTACGTCAACATCATAGCCCCTTGCATCAAGATTCTTCAGAATCTCATCCAGGGTATAGGTCTCAAGGCTTCTGGAAGAAGCTGCATTATCCGTTGCACGAACCGGTGTTATGTTGATCACATCTATGGAATAACCGATTTCAGGAACAGGAATTACGTTGGAGGACTTTCCACCCATGAGTGTCCATGAACCCGCAAACACAATTACAAAGGCTGCGGCAACACCGAAAATCTGGGGCACTGAGAACTTGAACCTCTTGCTCATGAATGAGCTCTTCTTCTTGTTCAGATGGTTCTTCTCAAGAACTGAAAGAACCCTTTCCTTGCGGGTTTCAATCTCTTCGGATGACAGCTGTGCATCCTTGATACGCCTGCTGAGGTCTCTGAGAGAGTTGCATCTGTTTCTGCAACTGTTGCAATAACTTAGATGTTCTTCAACCTGGCTCTTCCAAGGTTCCTCAAGTTCTCCGTCCACATAAGTGTTCAGAATCTGATCATCAAGACACATCTACATCCTCCCGGCTCAGTACAACCTCAAGTTCCTTTCTTGCGCGGTGTACGCGAACCTTAACATTACTCTCGGAGATATTCAGGACCTTGGCAATCTGCTTGTAGTCCAGTCCTCCGTATTCCCTCAGGACTATTACAGTCCTGAAGATCTCAGGGAGCCCTGCAACCGCCTTCCTGACCGCCTGACGGCTCTCATGAAGGAGGAGCTCCGAAGCTCCGTCGCTGAAAGGATTTCCCGCCTGCGGCGCCCTCTTGATCTTCTCAATGGAAGCCGCCTCCCTGGCCTTCTTCTTTATATTGTTGATAGCCAGGTTTTTGGTCACCCGGATGAGCCAGAACTTGGCCTCATCTTCGGACGGGAAAACCATGTTCTTATCATAGAACCTGATAAACGCATCCTGACATATATCCTCAGCTACATCAGTGTTGTACGTGATGTGGAACGCCACCTTCATCAGTATGGGGAAGGTTTCATCATATACACGTCTGAATGTGTTTTCATCTCCGCTTCTGATTTCCATAACCTAAACAATGTTCCTCTGTAAAAAGTTACAGCGACCGTCAAACTTTTTTAACGGGCACCGGACCCTGGGGTGTGTCCTTGACGGAATACCCCATCTCCTCTATACGGGCTCTGATGGCATCTGCCTCAGCCCAGTTCTTCTCTTTCTTTGCCTTTGTCCTGGCCTCAATCAGCTCCATAAGCTCCGGCGGGAACTCCGAGGAATCGCCCTCAGGGCGGATCTGATCAAGCTTGAGCCCCAGGACCCTGTCCATATAGCGCGCCGCGTAAAGCCTGTCTGCCGGGCTCACGTTCTCATCCTTGAGCATGTTCCACAGCACCGACATGGCCTTGGGGGTGGCAAGGTCGTCAAAGACAAAGCCGTCAAACTCATCCATGTAGGCCCTCGCCGCGTCTCCGGGCTTCGCAGACACCGTACCGCCCAGACGGGCGATTCTCTCAACAAGGCCCTTGCGTGCGTTTGCGGCTCCCGTAAGGCCCTCAATTGAGAACTGGAGCTGGGTCCTGTAGTGGGCGCCCAGGCAGAAATATCTGTAGTCCAGGGCGTTGAAACCCTTGCTCTCAAGCACCGGCAGAGTCAAAAACTCTCCCGAGCTCTTGCTCATTTTGCCCTTTTCCGTGATAAGAAATTCCCCGTGCATCCAGTACTTTACCCACTGCTTTCCGGTTGCTGCCTCACTCTGGGCAATCTCATTTGTATGGTGAACCGGGATGGCGTCTATTCCTCCGCAGTGGATGTCAAACTGCTCTCCCAGATAGTACATGCTCATGGCCGAACACTCAATGTGCCAGCCCGGATAGCCTCTTCCCCAGGGGGAGTCCCACATCATGGCCTGATTGCCGAACTTGCTGTTGGTAAACCAAAGCACAAAGTCCTTGGGGTTTCTCTTGTTGGAGTCCACCTCAATTCTTGCACCGCTTTTAAGCTCTTCAAGTTTCAGTTTTGCAAGTGAGCCGTACTGAGGAAATGTGTCTATGCTGAAATAGACGTTGCCGCCTGCAATGTAGGTGTGTCCGCCCTCTTCCAGCCTCTTGATAAGGGCAATCATCTGATCTATGTGCTTTGTTGCCTCACATACCACGTCCGGCCTGATTATGTTCAGAGCCTCTTCATCCCTGAAGAAGGCATCAGTGTAGAACTTTGCAATGTCCCAGACGGACTTTCCGCTCTCACGGGCGGACTTCTCCATCTTGTCCTCTCCCTCATCACCGTCTCCGGTCAGATGTCCCACGTCCGTAATGTTCATGACGTGTTTGACCTTGTATCCGGCATGTCTGAGGGTTCTCTTGAGAACATCCTCAAAGATGAAGGTTCTGAGATTTCCTATATGTGCGTAGTTATAAACCGTAGGGCCGCAGGTGTACATTCCCACCATCTCATCTGAGACGGGTTTGAAATCCTCAACACTGCGGCTCATGGTGTTGTAGATTCTCATATTCATGGTACAAATATAAATATTATCTATCAGAAAATCAATTGGGCAAGGTAGACGGCGGCGCAGCTGACAAAGGCCGTTCCCACCAGGCCGGCATTGCACACCGACAGCACCAGGGACACTGCAAGTCCCACCGCCGCCGTCCTTATGTCGGAAGTGCAATAAAGTATTGCGGGGAAAATCATTACGCTCAGAGTAACATAGGGCGCATAGTGCAGGAAGGACACGATGAAGGTGTTGGTGATCTTCTTTCTCAGAAGCACCATGGGAATAATCCTGATGGCGTATGTAACGGCGCTCATAAGGAGTATGCACACATATACGTTCATGCTTTTGCCTCCCCCGTTGTGACTGCTTCCCTTACGGGAAAGAAAGCGGCAGCCAGAGCTGAAACGCCTATGGTCAGGATAACAACCTTCATGCCTGCGGAAAGTCCGGGAATGAAGTAGTAACATGCTGCACTTGCAGCCATTGACACAACAACTGTGAGCGCAATCTTAAGGTCCTTCTTTGCAGGGGGAATGACTATTGCCATGAACATGGCATACAGGCTCAGGGACAGTGCATTTGTCACGTTCTGAGGCATGACCGTGTTGACCAGTACTCCTAAAAGCGTTCCCAGTGTCCATCCGGGCATGGCCATGAGCCACCCGCCGAAGGGATACCACGGATTGAGAGGTTTCTGTATTGAGGACAGTGCAAAAATCTCATCCGTCAGGCCGAAGCTGACCAGAATCCTGCGCCATATCTTCTCATCCGGGTCAAGGCGCACGGACAGTATGGCACCCATGAGAAGGTACCTGAGGTTTATGGCAATCTGCGAGAGCAGAATTTCAAGATACGAACCCCCGGAGCCTATTATCTCTATTGCGGCCACCTGGCCGGCTGAGGTTGTGTTCATAAAGCTCATAAAAGAAGCCTGGAAAGCGGTGAGTCCTGCGTTCTTTGCGTTGATTCCTACCGTGAATGATACCGCAAAATAACCCAGGAATACCGGGAACGCGTCCCGGAATCCCTTTCCAAGCTCCTTTCTGTCAGTGTAAGTCACTTGTTTTCCTTTCGGATACTATAGTTCTATCATTTCCTTTTGGGAAGAGCCATTATGTTCTTGAGCTCCGGGTTCTTCTCAAGATTCTTGGGAAGTGATCTTGCCCTGCCCTTGTTCACATAAGAGGCATCCTCAAATGAGTAGTGGAAGTTTGTATGGACATCATAAGTGCCGTTCATGAGAGCAAATGCATCCTCAGTCATTACAAGCTCCTCGTCCGTGGGAATGACAAAGACTTTGACCTGGCTGTCATCTGCGCTGATCTCAAACTCTGCATTGCGGCAGCGGCAGATCTCATTCTTGTGCCTGTCCAGCTTGATTCCGAAGTTCTCAAGGCCCTCAACGGCACCGTTTCTGATAAGCGGGCTCATCTCACCTACCCCGGCCGTGAACACAACTGCATCCACTCTTCCCAGCAGTGCGGCGTATGCGCCTATGTACTTCTTGAGTCTGTGGCATTCCATATCAACTGCAAGCTGTGCCTTCTTGTCACCCTTCTCAGCTGCATCAGCAACGTCACGGCGGTCACTCATTCCGCAAATTCCCAGAAGACCTGACTTCTTGTTCAGTGCAGTATCCATTTCCTTTGCGGTAAGTCCTGTGTGGCTCA
>CAMZGJ010000097.1 GCA_947306375.1 uncultured Spirochaetales bacterium | reverse complement strand
AAGGCCTGCTACAAAAAGAAGAAGAAAGGTATGGCTTCCGTTTCGGACAAGATAGACCGTGTTGTGACAAACCGCTGGCTCGGTCTTCCGATTTTTGCAATTGTCATGTTCCTGGTTTACTGGATTGCCATGATTGCCGTGGGTACTCCTGCTACTGATTTTACAAATGACTGTATCTTCGGCGATGGTTTCCACCTGTTCGGAATAGACGGCGGCTACACGGAGCTTTCCGAACGCTACGGAGAGGCTTCTCTGATTGCAGACGGCTATGAAGCCTACATTGAGGAAAACGGAAAGGCTCCTGTTTCTGAGTTTGACTATGCTGTTGAAGATGAGGAGACACTTGAGGTTTCCTACGAGACGGCTACTGTTGAAGATTACAATAATGCCGTTGCAACACTGTCTGAGATAGGCGAGGAGCCTGATCCTGCTGATTTCGGCGTCTGGGTTCCCGGAATTCCAGCACTTGTTGAAAGCGGTCTTGATGCTGCAAACGCAGCACCCTGGCTCAAGGGGCTGATTCTTGATGGTATCGTAGCCGGAGTAGGCTCAGTTCTGGGCTTTGTGCCCCAGATGCTGGTTCTCTTTCTGATGCTTGCTTTCCTGGAAGCCTGCGGCTATATGGCCAGAATAGCATTTGTGCTGGACCGCGTGTTCCGCAAGTTCGGTCTTTCCGGAAAGTCTTTCATCCCTATGCTCATCGGTGTCGGATGCGGTGTTCCGGGTATCATGGCCAGCAGGACCATTGAAAACGAGCGCGACCGCCGCATGACAATCATGACTACAACCTTTATACCGTGTGGCGCAAAGGTTCCTTTCATTGCCATGATTGCAGGTGCCATATTCGGCGGCTCGGCATGGGTGTCTACTTCTGCTTACTTCATTGGTATGGCTGCAATTGTCATTTCCGGAATCATGCTTAAAAAGACAAGAATGTTTGCCGGCGAACCCGCCCCGTTTGTTATGGAGCTGCCGGCCTACCACTGGCCTACTGTGGGTAACGTTCTCCGCTCCATGTGGGAGCGTGGCTGGTCATTCATTAAGAAGGCCGGAACCATTATCCTCCTGTCAACGATTCTTGTCTGGTTTACAAGTTATTTCGGCTTCACGCCCGATGGTTTCCGCATGCTGGAAAGTGACGAGCTCAATCTTTCTATTCTGGCCTGGCTGGGCAACCTCATTGCATGGATCTTTGCTCCTCTGGGATGGGGAAACTGGCAGGCGGCGGTTGCCTCAATTACGGGTCTTGTTGCCAAGGAGAACATTGTGGGTACGATGGGAATTCTTTACGGTGGCGGAGAATTGACGGCCTGGCAGGCTCTGTCTCAGGCTTTCACTTCAGTGACAGGTTTTTCGTTCCTGGTGTTCAACCTTCTGTGCGCTCCTTGTTTTGCAGCAATCGGCGCAATCAAGCGGGAGATGAACAATCCGAAGTGGACCTGGTTTGCTGTTGGCTACCAGTGCGGCTTTGCGTATGCGGTTGCCCTGATGATCAACCAGTTCGGCAAGCTTTTTGCAGGCAATGTTGACGTTCCCGGTCTGCTGGTTGCTTTTGCAGTTCTTGGCCTGATTGTCTATATGTTGTTCTTCAAGAAATATGAGGAAGCAATCAGACGTAGCTGATTGTGAGGTTCAAATATGCTCGGAACTATTCTGATTTCTGTTTTTCTGGTTGCAGTTATTGTTCTTGTGATTATGAAAATGATCAAAGATAAGAAAAAGGGCAAGGCTTCCTGTTGCGGAAGCTGTGCCCACTGCTCGATGTGCGGGGTTTGCAACAGGAATTTCGAGTCAGAGCGCTGATTTGCCTGCATGCCCGTATGTGCATTTTTTGCACAAACTGCAGGTAATGGGAAAACCGCTTGATTTGTGAAATAATGATAGTTAGTCGGAGGGAGAGATGAGCCTGCGCACTGATATCTTGAAGAAAACCTATAATCTCATACCCCATGAAGAGGGCGGAAGTTTCTCAGAGGTGTATACATCGCCGGAGGCGAAGAACGGGAGGTCCGCGGCAGGTAGCATTTATTTCCTGCTTGACAGCGGCGAGGTCTCTCAATTCCATGAGATAGACTGTGATGAGATCTGGTATTTCCATGAGGGGTGCGGCATTAAGATTACCATCCTGGCGCCGAACGGAGATGTAAGTCATGTCTGTCTTGGAAACAATGTTGAGCAAGGACAGCGTGCTATGGCAATTATCCCAAAAGGTTCAATTTTCAGTGCGGTCAATCTTGATGATGCCGGCTACACCTTTGTTTCCTGTGTGACCGTTCCGAAGTTCTCTTATGACGGTTTCAGGCTTGTCCCTGAAGATGAGATCCGGCAGAGGATTGGTACAAATCATTGCGATAAATAATGTTGGAAATGTGCTTGGTAATAGCAGGTACTTGAACATCAAACAATATAGCAACCTGTCCAACATCCAGCTATCTCTTTTTAATCCTGTCTGAGATTTCCGTGACAACAAGGCACAGCAGAAGGGCAATAATGACCCCGGCCGTGTCTATAAGAACATCTGTCAAAGAAGCACCGCGGCCGGAGAATACCTGGATTGTTTCATCAATTGCCGCAGCCAGAACACCGCAGGAGAGGGAAGGAAGGCATCGGTTTTCCCAGTACATGAAAAGAAGCAGGCCAAGGACTGCAAACTCAGTCATATGGGCTGCCTTTCTTACTGCATGGGAGGACATTTCTCCCAGGCCCAGGAATTTCAAGACCGGGTTGATAATCATGGTTCTGAACCACTCGCTTTCAGTGGCGGACTGATCCATGGGCACAAGGGAGTGTCCCCAGATGAAAATGAGCATGAGTATTGTCAGAATTCCGAGTATTTTTCTTTTCATGTTATCCGTCAGGAGAATACCATAATTTATGCCGTTCATGAAGTTCGGCCCGCATGTGTTCCTGAAAGTTGAAGTTCCTGATATCATTCACCATACAAGACTGATATGAAAAACAAAGACATAATAGGAAACATTCTTCTCCTGCTTGTGGCAGCAATCTGGGGCACGGCCTTTGTCTTCCAGCGCATAGGCATGGACAGCATACAGCCTGTCACCTTCACCGCGGCCCGTATGTCACTTGCCGCTGTAGCGGTAAGCCTGGTCTCGGCCCTTATGAAGAAAACCGTCCCCGAGGGAGTAACTGAGAGGGAGTGTTCCAAAAACAGCATTCTCGGAGGAATTTGCTGCGGCTTCTTCCTTGTAACTGCAAGCATTCTCCAGCAGATTGGAATTGTTACCACAACGGCGGGCAAGGCCGGATTCATAACAGCCATGTACATTCTCATAGTGCCGGTTTTCGGCTCTGTGTTTTTAAGAAGGCGCAACAGCTGGCATGTGTGGCTTTCCGTTGCCCTGGGAGTGGTTGGCCTGTATCTGCTGTGCATGACCGGAAGCTTCCGTCTTGCCAGTGGAGACGCCCTCATCTGCATCTGTGCTGTTCTGTTCAGCGGCCATATACTGTGCATAGACCACTTTGTTGCCAAGGGAAATGCAGTCCGGATTGCGGCAATTCAGTTCACTGTCACGGCCCTTGTCTCATGGGTCATTGCATTCATTACGGAGACTCCCGGAATACAGGAGATAAAAAGCGCGATCATTCCCATTCTGTACTGCGGTCTTGTTTCAGGCGGAGTGGGGTACACTCTTCAGGTTGTGGCCCAGAAGTTCACAGAGCCCACGGTGGCATCTCTTCTCATGAGCCTTGAGGCGGTATTTGCCGCAACCTCAGGTGCACTTATTCTTCACGAGCGCATGACGGGAAGAGAAATCCTGGGCTGCTGCATAATGTTCACGGCCATAATAATTGTCCAGCTGCCGGGAAATAAAAAAGCTGAAGATTAAACCATCTTCAGCTTTCTGACCTCTTCTATAGGCAGAGATGAATACTTTGCAACCGTTTCCTCAGGCATACCATCTGCCAACATGGCTCTGGCGGTCTTTCTGTTAGCTTCAGACATACCTCTGGCTTCACCTTTGGCAATACCTCTGGCTTCACCTTCCTCAAAACCCACATTGTAAAAAGCCTTATGAACTACATCTTCATCATATTCCGTCAGAAACATCTCCGTAGCCTCCGCTTTGTGTGCATTCAGTATGCTCTTCACAAGTCCTGAATCATTTATCAAAGCTGAAGATTATACCGTCTTCAGCTTTCTGATCTCTTCTATAGGCAGCGACGTGCATTCTGAAACGAGTTCTTCATCCATACCCTTTGCCAGCATGGC
>CAMZGJ010000096.1 GCA_947306375.1 uncultured Spirochaetales bacterium | reverse complement strand
GGCAGGAACGCCGCTTTTGAAGAACTCGCCAACTTTGGCAAGGCTGATTCTAAAAAAGGAGAATTTGAAACGGCTGTTCTTTGAGAAGAAGTAGCCGAACCCTATGGCCATGGCAACGTAGTAGCTTATGGATGAGGCAAGCCCTATGCCGAACATGCCGGCGTTGAAAACGGTTACGGCAAGAATATCACAGACAACATCCGCCACAGTCATGCCCAGGACGGCGGCAATCAGGAGGCCGCTCTTGCCCGCCATCTGCAGAAACGGCACAAGGATGAGTGAGCCCATGCAGCCCGGAGCACCCAGGGTAAAACCAATAAGATAAGCACGGGTATTGCTGTACAACGCTCCTTCCCTGCCCGCGCCGAGCATGGTGGGAAGCACGCTGTTGAGAGCAAGAACAATTGCAAGGAATGCAAGAGAAAAGGCACCGGCTACTCCCACGGAAGAGGAAAAGCCTTTATTAATCTCTTCAAGATCGCCCTTGCCAAGGGATTTACTGCAGGAGACCTGCACACCTGCGGAGAGCACGCTTCCAAGGCCGCCAATGATCAGGAGCACAGGGTTTGACAGTCCGTAGGCTGCAACGGCATCAACGCCAAGAAACTTTCCTATCACCGCGTTGTCTATCAGCAGACACAGGGATACAGTCAGAGCAGAGAGTATCTGAGCGGTGAGCATGCGGGACGCCGTTTTCTTAATCATGTTTAAGATTATAATGAGCATTTGTAAATTAATCGATATATAATTATCGCCGGAGGCATTATGAAACGTTCTGAAATAAACGGCATAATCAGGGAAATGGAGCAGCTGTGCAAACACTTCTCATTCTCACTGCCGCCGTTCTGCAACTGGACACCGGAAGAATGGCAGTCAAAGGGCCACGAGTATGATGAGATAAGGGACAACATGCTGGGCTGGGATATAACGGACTTTGGCCTTGGAGACTTCTCAAAGGTGGGCTTCGGCCTCATAACCATACGCAACGGCAACCAGCACAACCCCAAGTATAAAAAGGTCTACGCGGAAAAACTACTCATGCTCAGAGACGGCCAGACCGCCCCCTATCACTTCCACTGGAAGAAGAGCGAGGACATAATCAACCGCGGAGGCGGCACACTGATCATTACCATGTATGAGAGCAATCCGGACGGCTCACTGTCAGACAGGGACGTGCTCATAAACTCGGACGGCCGATCCTACTACGCCAAGGCCGGAACGGATGTAATCCTCAGACCCGGAGAGAGCGTAACCCTGTGGCCCGGCCAGTACCACCACTTCTCCGTAGTTCCGGGCACGGGCACGGTACTCATAGGAGAAGTGTCAATGTGCAATGATGACAACACGGACAACCGTTTCCTGGAGCCCGTTGGGCGATTCCCCAAAATAGAGGAAGATGAGGCCCCCTACAGGCTTCTGTGCAACGAATACCCAACGGCACAAAACTGAAAATCATCAGTTGATTATTTTTTCAATTCTGTGCCCCGCCTCTGCTGTATCTTGCGTTCCTGTAGGTTCCGGTTTTGACAATTTTTCCTTCTTTGATAAGGCGGCTCAAAGTTGACTGAACTGTTGCGGTGCTTATATCCGGAAGCTGTCTGCAAATCTCTTCCTTTGAAACAGGAACAAGGGTTTTTTCAATCAGGGATTCAATCCTGAGAGCTTTGGAACCTCTGTTTCCCGCAGAATCCAGAAACAGCCTGTTCAGTTTGTTGTAGCAGCTTGAAAGGATATATATGCAGAAATTGATAAATGGAACATAGTTATTTTCATTTTCATTCCAGCCTTTGGATGACTCATGCAAAGCCTCGTAGTAGTAATCCCTGTTTTCAAGAATCTCGTTTTCAATGGAGATATATTTGCCTATATCAAAACCGGCCCTGTAGTAAAGAAGAAGAGAAAGCAGCCTGGAAACTCTTCCGTTGCCGTCTGAGAATGGGTGGATGCAGAGAAAGTCTAGAATAACGCAGGGAATCAGAACCAGGTCAGGAATGCCGTTCTGTCTTGCATCCGTATATGCAAGAACCAACTGGTTCATGCAGAACTGGCAGTCTTCAGCAGGCACGGGTCTGAAGCGTACTGAGGCATTTCCGCGGGCGTCATACTGCAGAATCAGATTATCCTCAGCCTTGTACATGCCTCCTATGAGCCTGTTGCTCTTTGAGTACATTGTCTCATGCAGACGCCTGATTGTCTTTTCACTGAACGGCAACTTTTCATATCCGGTATGAACTTCATTCAATGCAACCGAATAACCTGCAATTTCTTCCTCGTCATGAGTCTGCGGCCTTGCTCCGTTAACAAGTTCTGTAATTCTTCTGTCTGTGGTAACAATATGTTCAATTGCATTGGACGCTTTGACAGACGCTACGGCTGCCTTCAGGCGCAATCTCTCAAAAGTTTTCGGGTATTCTCCGAGCCTGTGGGTCTCTTCCCTGCTGACACTGCCTATGTCCAATACATACCGGACAACAGAAGAAGGCAGATATTCATTTTTCAGAAAGCCATAGTTGAATTTGTGCATAGCAATCCCCGTTTACTTTATATTTTGTACTAAAAATATAAACTAAAATTAAGCAAAAAGCAAGTTTACTTTATATTTTGCAAGTAAATTATCAAGTAAGAGCAGCATCCGGTACATTGGATGGAGAGCGGTTAAACATTCTTGAGGGCTTTAATTCTCTCTTATCACCTTGTACCCATACCTAACCGCTCCACAGGGAGCGGATGATGTTTTCAGCAAGGGGTTTTAGACAAACCTCTCACAGAACTCATCAATAACAGAAAGCTGGGAATCATCAAGGAAAGACCTGATTTCCTGTCTCAGGTTATCAGGAACACCGTAAACAGCCTCAGCTATTCCTCCGCAGATTGCTCCGGTTGTGTCACAGTCTCCACCAATGGCCATACAGTTACGGATAGCATCCTCAAAGTCCGTGGACTCATAAAGGCACTGGAAAGCAGCCTGACATGTACCGTCACAGAGAGAGCACCACGTGTAATTATCAATCAGCCATTTCACGTTGTATTCAATTTTGTAGTAGTGCTCTTCCTGATACTCTGTAAGCTCCCTCATGTCATATCCCTGCCTGGCAAGAAAGATCTGAACCGCAGTTGCCTCTGCCCCTTTTATGCCGTCAAAATGATTATGGGTCACTTTTGTTACCGCATAACTCATGGCTATGCAATCTTCAAGACTTTTTGCAGCCCAACCTACTGGGCTGACTCTCATTGCAGCGCCGTTTCCGCATGACTTATAAGGACCCATAGTCCAGTCAGTCAGCCACCTTCTGAATAAACCGCCATATCCGGCATAAGGATACTTATTCCCCCATTTGCGCATTGAGTCAGCAGACAAATCTGATAACCTGTCATAAGAAGGACGGCCCTCTGAATCCCACTGAAGAATTGCATCTGCCAGAGCAATGGTCATTATTGAATCATCGGTGGGAGAACACCCTCCCGTAAGAAACTCAAACTCCTTGGTATCAATGTTATTGAACTCAAATCTTGATCCTACTGTGTCTCCGATAATTGCTCCGATCATACTTATTCCTCTCTCCAGCGGTTCTCGTTAAAGGGCCTGACAGCAACAACAATTATTCCAATAATCCCAAGGAAGAATCCCCAGGCAAAACCGCCGTCATAGCCTTTGTCTCTGTTCATTGAACGGGTAATTGAACCAAAGATACACTGGACTCCGACCATTGATAAAAGCATTATTAAAGATGCTGCCATGATTCCCCTCTCTTATTACATTGTACCCTGCAGTATTGCAGACTCCAACAGTTTCACAAATTTCTTATAACAATTCGGAAAAGAATTGCTCCCGGTTATTATCCTGCACTTTTTCCCTACTTCCTTGTAGCGCAGAGTCCAACTTTGACCGTCCAGAACAGGTTCAAAGAACTCTGTGGGCCAATCCTCTATGTGTAAGTTTTCAAGTTTTGAAATGAAGGCTTTTGAATCACCTTTATATACACCAACGGATGTGTTTTCCTCAGCATATCCGTATCCCATCTGCTTTTTGCGGTACCTTATTAAATCACCGTCTCTTTCAAGCCTTATTTCCCGGCTCGACGAGAAAAAAGAAGCTTCTTCAAAGACAAGATATTCAAACATGGCCTGTCCTCCATGCCTGAATTGTAGAAACAGATATGTGGCTGAGTTTCACATATCTTGAAGTTATTTACACCATAACAAGTTTTATAGAATGGAATTATTATACATGTTTTAATTAGGGAAAAATGTTG
>CAMZGJ010000095.1 GCA_947306375.1 uncultured Spirochaetales bacterium | reverse complement strand
ATTGAGGCATACCTGGGCAAGA
This sequence comes from uncultured Spirochaetales bacterium, assembly GCA_947306375.1. Classification (GTDB taxonomy): domain Bacteria; phylum Spirochaetota; class Spirochaetia; order Sphaerochaetales; family Sphaerochaetaceae; genus RUG14846. The sequence continues at coordinate 4,356 of CAMZGJ010000095.1, read as the reverse complement.
GGAGGGACTGATGGGTACAATTCTTGATGTAAAAAACATTAACGTTTACTACGGTGCCATCCACGCCATCACAAACATATCCTTCAACGTAAATGAAGGAGAGATTGTAACGCTCATAGGCGCCAACGGAGCCGGCAAGTCAACCACACTGAACACCATCTCCGGCCTTCTCCGGTCCAGGACCGGCGATATTTCCTTCATGGGCTCCTCCGTAGCCCACATGGCTCCCAACAAAATTGTTGAGACAGGCCTTGTAATGGTTCCCGAGGGCAGACGCATCTTCCTGGGACTGACGGTTGAGGAGAACCTTGAGATGGGTGCCTACACAAGACCCAACTCGGAAATTAAGGAAAGCATGGAGCAGGTTTTTGAGCTCTTTCCGCGTCTTAAGGAAAGACGCACACAGATAGGCGGGACGCTCTCCGGCGGTGAGCAGCAGATGCTTGCCATGGGACGTGCCCTTATGGCAAAGCCCAAACTCATAATGCTGGATGAGCCTTCAATGGGTCTTGCTCCTCTCCTTGTTGAACTTATATTTGAGATTATTGGAGACCTGCACAAGGCCGGCTCCACAATTCTTCTTGTTGAGCAGAACGCACAGGCGGCTCTTTCCATTGCAGACAGGGCCTACGTACTGGAGACGGGCAAGATTGTGAAGACGGGCAGGGGATCTGATCTTATTTCCGACCCTGACATAAAAAAAGCCTACCTCGGTGCCTAATCTGTGTTATCATTTAACTGAGATAATTAAGGAGGTTCCCGTATGATTATTGCTGACAGAATGAAGAAGAATCCCGGTGTGGCAACTCCGGATATGAGCATTTCCGATGCAAAAGCAAAGATGAAGGCGGAAAAAGTCCACAGACTGCCGGTTCTTGACGAGAACAGAAGGCTTGTGGGTGTTATTTCCGAGAAAGACATCCTTCTTTCAACTCCTTCCCCGGCTTCAACCCTCAGCACCTTTGAGATGAACGCTCTTCTGGACAAGCTGAAGGTCAAGAGCATAATGACAAGGGAACCCCTGACAATCCAAAAGAACACAACCATTGAGGAAGCCGTCAGGCTCATGGTTGAGAATGATCTTTCATGTCTTCCTGTCATGGATGAGTCAGGTTACCTTATCGGCATAGTTTCCAAGAGTGACCTTTTCAAAATCCTTCTTGAGCTGCTCGGTGCAAAGCATGAGGGCGTACGCGTTGAGGCCCTTGTTCAGGACACCATGGGCGTCATGTCAAAGTTTGCAGACTGCTTCACAAAGGCCGGAATCAATATTGTCTCCCTTGGAACAATGGACGGTCCCACCTCGGACACCAAGGTTCTTACCTTCAAGCTTGAGAACACAAACATTGATCAGGTAACCGGAATTGTCGAACCTCTTGCAAAGAGTTATGACGTAAGAACAATCTGACCGTGGATTTTGCAGACATTTATAAACAATGGACTTCCTCGCATGATGAGGACAAAGCTCTGAAAAAACGCCTTGCCGGCTCCGAACGACAGGGCGTTGAGTTTGTATCCATAAACGCAATCCGCCGCATGAAGGTCCAGGATGAGCTTGACCTACACGGTGTCAGATTTGAAGACGCCGTCTCCACTGCAGTTTCTTTTGTTGAGGACTGCTATGCCCGGGGCCTTCTTAAAATACGCATTATTACAGGCAAGGGTCTTCATTCCCCGGGAGGCAGGAGCATAATCCGTCCTGAGATTATAAACTCCGTCCGGTTTCACCACTGTGTCCGCGAGTGCGTTCTCAACCCCAAAGTCGAAGACGGCGGCTCAGGCGCCGTAATCCTCATTCTCAAATCAAAGCAAAAGGAAAGCAAATGAGCAGAGCAAAGGCCACAGTCTGGGTTGTGGGAGATTCAACGGTCTCAGCCTTCGGCGATAAATACTACATACCGCGTGAAGGCTACGGTGAAGAGATTGAAAACTACTTCTGTGCACAGGTTTACAACCTTGCACGTTCGGGTGCCTCTTCAAAAGACTTTATCTCAATGACAAACTACAGGAATCTGATGGACGGCTCCGAGAGTGTTCCCGCTCTGGGAAGAGCGGAGGGAAAGAAGTTCCTTGTCATAGGATTCGGCCATAACGACGAGAAGCCCGAAGATGCTCGCCATACCAATGCGGAAGGGAATTACAAAACCCCGGGCAGCTTTGCAAACAGCCTTTATGAGAACTACATAAAACCCGCACTTGAAAGAGGAGTAATCCCCGTTGTCTGCACTCCGATTGCACGTCTGACCGCAGATAACACACCCGAGAGCTATATCGGCCCGGAGGGCCATATTACTTCAGACCAGAGGGTTGGGGACAGGGTCTTCAAAGGCGGAGATTACAGGAAGGCTATTCTTAATATGGTTTCAGAGCTGAGGGCGGCGGGCATGTATGTTGAGTTTGCGGACCTGACGGGTGCAACAATTGCCGTGAATGTGGCTCTGGGTGAGAATGCAAAATACCTTCATGCCTTTGCAGGTGCAAAGCGCTCTGAAGACGGCACGCTTGTTCCCGTGGGTTTGGATTTAACACACACAAGTTTATACGGTGCAAAAATGAGTGCCTGGCTGTTGTCTGAGCAGGCAAAAATAACAGCACCCTTGTTCTCGGATTACAGTCTGAACAAGGAAAAGCCCACCTTTGAGGAGTTCTTTGCCCCTTCAATCAATGTTGATTATGAGGTTGCGGACTACAAGGCCCCTTCCGTCAAAGAAATGGATTCTGTTTCATGGCCGGTCTTCAAGGATGCGGACGGTAATCTCTGGCACGGGACTGCATTCGGTGACATAGAAGAGCATGACGGCAGCAGGGAAGGTTGTTTCAAGGCACAGACCGACGGGTTTGAGATTACACTCCGTGCACAGGACAACATAGGAAAAATCTCCGCGGGAAGTGATGGCATTCTGTTCTACTATATAAAACTTCCGGCAGGGAAGGCCTTTACCCTCAGGGCAAAGGCCATGATAAACTCATTTGCACCTAACAACCAGGTGTCTTTCGGCCTCATGGTCAGGGATGACCTTTACATTGACAGGTATGTCTCTGCTCCCATGGGGGACTATGTTGCAGCGGGCGTTCTCAACCAGGGTTCTGTTGTGAACTTCGGGCGTAAGAGCAGCGCACTTGTGGGCGGTTTTCCAAAGCATTCAATCAGCCTTTCTCCGGGAACCGAGGTTGAACTGAGAATAGATGCCAGTAGGGAAGGGTTTACCCTGACATGCGGCAAAGAGACGGTCTCGGCGGGGTTTGATTATCCGCTTACCGCTGTTGATCCTGACAGCGTTTATGCAGGGTTCTATGTTTCAAGGAATGTAAGCATTACATTCAAAGATATCCGTCTGGCGGTTTTTATCTGAACAGTTTCAGTTTCCTGCCCAGTGCTGGCCACAGAAGGGTAATCCACATTCCCGCTGCCACTGTGCGCAGAACGGTGAACATTGGAGACCGGGGAAGGGTGAATCCCTTGAGGATTGCGTAAAGGCCCGCAACGCCGCAGATGTACCTTACAAGACGTTTCCACCTTATTCCCGTGGCTTTGAAACCCAGCGTAACGCTTTCCACGCAGAAACCCATCATTGAGCTTCCGAACAGGGAGAGCACGGCATAGGCTCCGGCAAATACAGTGCCTGCCAGAATTTCCTTTTCTATAAGGAATGCATGCACGGCACCTGCTGCTGTAAGTACGGCAGCAAATATCATAAGTCCGGTGAACTTGCCGGAATCAAACAATTCAGAGGCAAAAGAGCAGATTGCAAGACAGCCGAAAAGTCCCACCAGCAGGCCTCCTGCAATATCCAGAGGCCAGCAGATTGTGAAGTAAAGGGAGGTCAGGGGAATAAGGACGCACAAGACTATTGAGAACACCTTTACAAATCTGTTTGTGAACTGTCTTGCAAAAGAGCCGAACAATGAGACGGAGACCAGCGTTCTTGTGTCGGGAAATGAATAATCCGTTCTGTAACTGACTGTATGTCCGTTGTACTTTGAGTATTCAACATAGGGTCCGGGGAACCTGACCGCACCTTTTATCAGTGCGCCAAGTGTGCCGGAAATAAAGACAGCCATCATCGAGGCAAAGCCTTTCTTCTTGTCAATGCACCAGAAAACAAAGGACAGTATGGCAAGAACAACAAATTCATCACCGATTATTGAAATGCAGAGCATCAATCTGCTCAGCAGGACCGTCTGTACAAGAAGAAAGAAATCCAGAATTGCTTTCTGAAAAAGAATCATCCGCCACCTCGCCTGCATCAGAGTATAGCAGAAGGTGAAATAAAACGAAACATTGTTGACAAAACACAGGTGTTTTAGTATAGTCCTAGCATACAAGGGAACTTGGTGAAGCTGGTTATCACGCCA
>CAMZGJ010000094.1 GCA_947306375.1 uncultured Spirochaetales bacterium | reverse complement strand
GACTCATGTGGAGTAAAGAAGGGTTATGTGGAGAGAGGAAGGGTCACGTAGAGTGAGGAGGAATTACGTAGAGTGGGAAGCGGTAAAATCAAGTAAAGATAAAAAAGGCTGTAACACTTGTCAGTTAAACCCGACTTTTGTTACAGCCCCTTTCAGTTATAAATTCCGGATAATAATCAGATATCCGTTACGGAGAACTCATCCGTTACAACAGTCTCTGCATCTGCGGCCGGAGCCACATCGGAGACTGATACAAATTCATACATGTAGATGTCAGGACCCTGTCCTGCAAGAAGGGCGGGAACGTTGATTACAATACCGTCAAGGCCGTAAGGAACCCTGAGTTTGTAAACGGCCTGCTTCTTTTCGCCGTTTTTGACGGTCCTGTATTCAATGTTCAGAGTTGCGGTCTGTCCCATGAACTTGAATGCGCTTCTCTCACGGGCGCTGAGCTGCTGCATCTCATCAGAGGACTCACTGACGTAGACATCGGTCCTGTAAAGGGCCTCAAATGTGCCTGCGGGGGTCTCGAAGGTCTTGTTGTCAACGTACAGCGTGTGACCGCGGCCGACAATGAACATAAGTACGGCAATGATGAGAATCAGAGCCAGAGAGCCAAGTCTGTACCAGAATGCTTTTGAAACTTTCATTATTCAGCCTCCCCGGATGCCTTCTGTGCTTCCGCAAGGGCGCGTCCTGCAAGACTTGAAGCCCTTCTTTTCTTTGTCTCGTACATGACAAGAGCAAATGTGATGACGGCGTAAGAAACAAATACCCTGAAGTATTCTCCTATCATTGAGTCTCCCATAAGTGCAGTACCTGCGCTGGGGGCCACAATGAACATGAGGTGGAACAGTGTAACACCCAGGAACACATTTCCGATTGTGGCTCTGTCAACTGAAGCACCGCCTACCAGAAGCGCGGCAATACAGAACATACCTATCTGTGAGTGTGCGGTGTAGGTTGAGAGATTGCCCATGTTCTGCAGGTAGATAATCATACCGAATCCGGCAAGGACGGTGGACATGACTATTGAGATTATTCTTGTCTTCTCAACGTTGATACCGGCTGCGCGTGCAACCTCCATGTCCTGACCTACGGCCCTCATGTCCTGACCCAGCTTTGTCTTTCTGAACCAGATGATGAACAGGCAGAGAAGGGCAACGATTACAAGTGTCATTACCGGAATTTTTATTCCGCCGATGCGGATTGCAATCAGATTGTCCAAAGACTGTCTCATGGACAGAAGGCTTACGGTGTTTCTGATACCGTATCCTCTGGGGAGGATGATGCTGGAGTGGATGATGGGAATGATTGCGCCCATGGCGTACAGGACAATCAGCTGGTAAATACCGTTTACAAAGTAGTTCATTATGTAACCGGTAATCATCTCACGGCCCTTTGCCATGTTCATTATCTTTCCGCACATAATTCCCAGACCTATGGAGATGGGAACTGAGATTATCATTGCCAGGATCATTCCGGGAATGCCCCAGATCTGCCAGTCTGAAACAAGGATAAGACCTATCTCACCGGCCATTGCGCCCAGCGTCATACCGAAGTTCAGACCCATACCGGCCATGATGGGGATGAGCAGGCTCAGAATCAGGAAGCTGTTTCTTGAGATTCTTGTGACAATTTCAGAAAGCAGGTAGTTGATTGAGAAGCCTGAAAGAGGAATACAGATTGCGCAGATGATTATGAACATGAGCGGAACAGTATTGTTCTTTGCAAACTCAACGGCCCTGCTGAAGAAGGTGACAGGTTCATTTGAAGGCACGTAGCCTGTTTTTCTGTTTTTCATCTTGTCACCTCCGTCTTTCTTGTAAGGGCATAGATAATCATTCCGTTGGAGGCAATGACTCTTATGACCTCACTCATATCCATGTGGATCATGGAGTTCATGACCGTGGGAGTCATGGTAACAATTCCCTGGAAGAGGAACGTTCCTATGATTACGTTTGTAATAGAGGCTTTATTAACCGTTGCGCCTCCGATGAGAATTGCGGAGACGGCGGGAAGAGCCATGTTGAACGGGGCCATGTAGAGCTGGATGAATCCGAAGCCCTGCTCATAGACCAGAATACCCACGGCACCCAGCCATGTGGACATTACAACGCTCAGCATTCTGGTCCTGTCAATGTTTATACCCGCAGAACGTGCAAACTCTGCATTGGAACCCACGGCCGTCATTGCAGTACCGGTCTTTGTGTGCAGGAAGGCCCACATCAGAAAGGACATGACGGCAAAGAACAGAAGAGAACCCGTGGGAATTGAAAGGTGGCCTATGTTAATCTGCAAAAAGTCCGCAAGAGCACCTATGTAGTAGCCCTCAAGGGAGATTGTGGTCCTAAGACCCTTACCTGCGTAACCCCATATCATATTGGGACTTGAGTAGGGCAGAAGAAGCCACATAATGCACATGAAGGACACAATTGAGAATCCAACGTATGTGGCAATCATCATCTCCCCGCCCTTTATTTTGTTCAGCAGAAAGCCGTAGACAATTCCGAACACAACGGCAAACGGGGTTGCAATGAGAATGGCCATCCAGAAACTTGCAGCTCCGGATACGCCCAACTCAATGGCAATTGTGCCGCCCAGGAGGCCGGCGATAATCCCAAGGGGAAGACCGAAGTTAAGTCCGCATCCCGAGTGAATCATGGGAACCATTGAGAGAACCAGAATGGCGTTCCAGCTGAAACGGTTGAGTGTGTTGCTCAGCTGAGTGAAGAAGTTTGCTCCCACAAAAGGAGCCATTATGAAGAGCAGAAGCAAAAAGCCCGCAATGATAAGTCTGGGCAGACCGAAAGATTTGGCAAAGCTTCTGATAGAATCCATAAGCGGATTACCGCTTGATCTTACAAGTTCAGTCATTTTACCCTCCTTACCTTACGTTGCTCACCATGAGGTGTCCGAAATCTTCCGGTGAGGAAGTTGCAGGAAGAATACCTGAAATCTTTCCGCCGGAAACAATTGCAATCCTGTCACAGGTTGCACGCAACTCTTCAAGCTCGGATGAGATCATGACTACCGTAATATGATTCTCGCGGTTGAATTTCTTCAGGGCCTCCAGAACCAGGGACTTGGCGCCTACGTCAATTCCGCGGGTGGGCTCGCTTACAAAGAGGAACCTGGGCTCAAGGGCAAAGGCCTTTGCAAGACAGACCTTCTGCTGGTTTCCGCCTGAAAGCTCCTTTGCCTTCTGGCGTGAGCTCATGCACTTTATCTGAAGGGAACCTATGTATTTCTTTGTTACTTCCTCAATTGCCTTGTCATCGCGCCATTTGATAAGGCCGCCAAGGTAGTTCTTGAGGAACTTGTTCTGAATCTGCATGGCGGGGAAGGAGATGTTCCACTCAAGGGACTCATCAAGAAGAAGTCCCACTCCGCGTCTGTCCTCTGAAACAAAGGCTAGCTTGCTGTCAAGGCATTTTCTGGGGTTGTTGAGCTCAATGGCCTGTCCTTCAAACTCCACCTTTCCGCCTGCCTCATAAAGGCCCATTATTCCGTTGGGAATACCAAGCTTGCCCTGTCCGGCAAGACCTCCTATTCCCAGAATCTCGCCGTCATAGATGTCAAGGGAAACATCCCTTACAGTCTCACCGGGCATGTCTACCCAGAGCCTCTTTACGGACATTATCACTTTTCCGGAAGAAGCTGCCGGTTCAGTTCTGGCAAGCTTTTCAACGCCTTCAACGCTGCGGCCTACCATCCATCTTGTAATCTCGGCAACATCTGTTTCAGCGGCGGGTGTTTCCTTGACTATTACACCGTCTCTCATGACAAGAACCTTGTCACAGACGGCAAGTATTTCCTGGAGCCTGTGGGTAATGAAGATTACCGCAATTCCCCTGGCTGCCATGCCCCTGATTGAAGAGAGAAGGGCTTCTGCCTCCCTTTCAGTCAGAACGGCCGTGGGCTCGTCCAGAATCAGTATCTTCATGTTTTCCTTGCTCAGCTCTCTGGCAATCTCCGTAAACTGCTTGTGGCCTACCGGCATGCGGTTGACCACCATGTCTTTGTCAATGTGTACGCCCAGGCGGTCAATTGAAGAATCAGAGATGCTGTTCATCTTCTTCCTATCCAGGGTATCAAGCCTCTCACCGAAAACCTGAGACACAATGTTGGCCTTTCTGGGCTCGCGGTTGAGAACAATGTTTTCCGTGGCTGTGAAACCGGGAATAAGGGAGAATTCCTGATGAACCATTCCTATTCCTGCATTGAGGGCATCAAACGGGGAATCAAAGACAACCTTCTGACCGTCAATCAGAACATCTCCGCCGTATCCTCCCGTTTCCTTGATAACGCCCATGCCGAAAAGAATCTTCATCAGCGTACTCTTACCGGCGCCGTTCTCTCCTACAAGGCCCAGAACCTCACCGGCGT
>CAMZGJ010000093.1 GCA_947306375.1 uncultured Spirochaetales bacterium | reverse complement strand
ACAAACAGCAAAGTTCAGGCCCGGGAGATGGATAAGACAGATTCCGGGTCTTTTTTGTCAAAAAAACCACATGCAAACAGGACACAATAGGACAAAAAGTAGTCAGAATAGTTTTTTGACACTGTTAATCAAAATGTCTAGAATCACTGGAGAATAAAGAAAATACTGTTGCACGACACACTGTGCAAAACGGAGATATAAAACTATGATGAGTATTGAAGAACTTGAAGCATTGGATGACCTTGAAACAGATGTTTCCGAAAGATCAACCAAGATGGGTTTTCTTGACGGAGATCCTGCTGAAAACGAACAGATTCTTTCTTCAAGCATGGATGACTGGGAGAATCCCAACCAGATCACAGTTGTTGAACTGGACAAATAAGAGAGATATTCCCAATCTCACAGGAGTCGGCAAAGGCCGGCTCTTTTTTGTCTCCCGCGCCCCTGCGCGATATACAAAACAAACAAGTGAATGTACAATGCTGTCATGAAAAAAAGCTGCCTGGCAATGCTCATAACATCAATGCTCATCTTCGGAACGGTGGGAATCTTCAGAAGAAACATTGCACTCCCCTCTGCCTTCATTGCTTTTTTCAGGGGCCTGACAGGCTGTCTTACAATTCTTCCCTTTGCCGGAAAACGCATTTTAAAGTGCTCAGATGTTCCGAAACTGATGTTGAGCGGAGCTCTGATAGGACTTAACTGGATACTTCTGTTTGAGGCATACAACTACACTTCCGTCTCAGTGGCAACCCTGTGCTACTACATGCAGCCCACCTTTCTGGTCCTGCTCTCCGCGGTAATTAAAAAGCAGAGGCTTTCAAGGCTGAACATTCTCTGCACTGTTATCTCTTTTACCGGTATGGTGCTGGTTTCCGGAGTTGCGGAATCCGCGCAGGAAGTCTCCCTCCGCGGCATAGTCCTGGGATTGGGCGCAGCGGTGCTCTACACTGCCGTGGTAATGCTCAACATGTCAACAAAGGAGACAAATGGTTTTTCAAAGACAACCGTTCAGATGGGGTCTGCGGCGTTGGTGCTTCTGCCCTATCTTCTTGCAACAGGCTCCTTCTCCGGCCTGACATTTTCCGGAAACACGCTGTTGCTTCTGGTGATTATGGGCCTTGTCCATACAGGGCTTGCCTACGCGCTTTACTTTGCATCAATTCCCGGACTGAGCACTCAGACCATTGCCTTCATGAGCTACATGGATCCGGTAACGGCCCTTGTTCTCTCAGCTCTCCTCTTACATGAGAAAATGAGCTTTGCGGGTGCTCTGGGTGCGCTTTTTGTCCTGGGCTCCGCCCTTGTGAACACTGTTTTCAATGAGAAGGAAACCAAAAACCTTCAGGTCAGGCCTTTGAAACAACCTTTTCCGCAAGAAGAGCCGTAAAGGCATCCTTGCTCATTGCGCCAAGGTCTCCGTCTGCGCGGTGTCTGGGAGAAACGGTGTTGTTTTCAATGTCACGGTCTCCCACAATGACCATGTAGGGAACCTTGTCCAGCTGAGCTTCACGGATCTTCTTTCCTATCTTCTCGTTTCTCTCATCTGTCTCCACCCTGAAGCCCAGAGACTCAAGTTCATCGGCGAACTTTTCGCAGTACTCGTTTGCTCTGTCCGTGACGGGGAGCAGTTTGACCTGCACCGGGGCCAGCCATGCGGGGAAGGCGCCCTTGGTCTCCTCAATGAGGTAGGCCATGAAGCGGTCCAGGGAGCCGAGGATTGCGCGGTGGAGAACAACCGGTGTGCGCTCAACGCCCTCTGCGTCCACGTATGTGAGGTTGAACTTTGCGGGCAGGCAGAAGTCAAGCTGGCAGGTGGAGAGTGTGTACTCTGCGCCTACTGCGGGAACAACGTTAACGTCAAGTTTGGGCCCGTAGAATGCAGCTTCTCCAATTTCCTCGGTGTACTGCAGGCCAAGTCCGTTGAGAACTTCCCTGAGGGCGTTCTCTGCGGTGTCCCACATTTTGTCGTCATCGTGGTACTTCTTCTTGTCTGCGGGGTCGCGCAGGGAAAGCACGCAGCGGTAGTTGGTTATATTGAAGTCCTTGTAGGTGTCAAAGATCATGTCCACAACCTTTGAGAACTCATCCTTAATCTGCTCGGGCGTGACAAAAAGGTGGGCGTCATTCTGGCAGAAGTGGCGGCCTCTCTCAATGCCCTTCAGTGAGCCGGATGCCTCAAATCTGAAGTCATGTGCAATCTCTCCTATGCGCACAGGCATATTGCGGTAAGAATGCTGTGAGTTTGCAAAAATCCTCATGTGGTGGGGGCAGTTCATGGGCCTGAGAACATAGGTCTCATCCTCAACCTCCATGGGCGGGAACATGTTCTGCTGGTAGTGTTCCCAGTGACCGGAGGTCTTGTAGAGGTTGACAGTTCCTACACAGGGGGTAAGAACGTGCTGGTAGCCGCTCTTTATTTCCTTGTCTCTTATGTAGTTCTCAAGGATGCGCCATACCGTGTAGCCCTTGGGCAGGAACATGGGCATGCCCTTGCCTACAAGGTCATCCACCATGAACAGTCCAAGCTCCTTGCCCAGCTTTCTGTGGTCACGGGCCTTGGCTTCCTCAAGCTTGACCAGGTATTCATCAAGCTGTTCCTTCTTGGGGAAGGCAACTCCGTAGATTCTCTGAAGAGTCTCTCTGCTGCTGTCTCCTCTCCAATAGGCTGCGTTACAGGCGGTGAGCTTGATTGCGTTGGGCTTGATGCGGCCCGTTGAGTCCACGTGGGGGCCTGCGCACAGGTCCGTGAACTCGCCCTGGGTGTAGAAGCTTATCTCCTCTCCCTCGGGCAGGTCCTGAATAAGCTCTACCTTGTAGGGCTCGCCTTTGTCCTGCATGTATTTGATTGCTTCGGGACGGGGAAGAACAAAACGCTCAAGGGGCAGTTTCTCCTTGCATATCTTCCTCATCTCCTCCTCAATCTTTTCCATGATCTCGGGAGTGAATGCAACGGGAGAATCCATATCATAGTAGAAGCCGTTGTCAATGCTGGGGCCTATTGCAAGTTTGACCTCGGGATAGAGGCGCTTGACTGCCTGTGCAAGTATGTGTGAGCAGGTGTGCCAGTATGTTTTCCTGTATTCCGGATTGTCCCAGCTGAATGCGTAGTTTTCTTCTGCCATAATCAAAAACTCCTTTGCCTAATAAGCAACATGCAGAGTTTATCACTGAGCATATTTATTGTCCATAACCGTAAATAATGCATAAACAATTCTTAATATGCGAACCCGATTATCGGATTATTTCACCCATGGCCGGGTCAAAACGCGGAAACAGCACAAATACTCTCTCAAGAAGGACAAGCACAGCCATAATTCTCAGCTGTCTTCTTCTGAGCATAATCACCACGGTAATAACAGTTTACAACTACACCGCAGACCCGCGTGAAACCATTGAAAACATGAAGAACGGCCTGAAGCGCTTTGTGGGAACGGCAGAACAGTTTGATGACATAACAATGCTGTGCTTTGAATACAAGGGCTGAAACAGAACTCTTGACCCATATCCAAACAATGTATAAACTTCAAACGCATTTGGAGAGATGTCCGAGTGGTCGAAGGTGCACGATTGGAAGTCGTGTAAGGTCAAAAGCCTTCGGGGGTTCGAATCCCCCTCTCTCCGTTTTGGGAACAGATTCCGGGCTGCCTGCGGCCGCCCAACCCCGCCAGGACCGGGAGGTAGCAACGGTAAGTGGATTGCAGGAGAGACCCGGGGGATTTGTTCCCTTTTCTATTATTTGAGCACCTTCCTTATTATCATATCTATGTACTCGGTGTTCATCGGCGTCTCGGCGGTCTCCATAGTCACTATCAGGTTGTCCCCGACTATAATGTCGTTGGCCGCAAACACATCCAGCTTGAACATGCCGGTTGCAAAGTAATCCGCCTTGTCCACCATTCCCAGATGCTCCCAGTAGTACTCCTTGCCGGTTCTGGTATTCAGAACCTTGAAGTCCGGATACCACTTCTCAAAAGCACCTGAATACTCATTGGCAACAACCGTCTCATATTCATAGACATACGGAACTCCGGCAACTTTCAGCCTGTCTGCTATTATTATCTCACTCTTTGATTTAACATGCTCCCCGTTGAGAGTTGTGGAAGTCTTAGGCAGATACTTCCTGTTCCTGTTGCCGTATCTGATTGCAAGCATTCTCCACCGGTCTTTCTGCTCTTCACTTACCTCTATCGGCTTGGCCTCATACGGCTTTATCAAATGCCGTTTCTCCACAGGTATGTCAAAGAAGACCCTCTCCCAGGCCTCTGTCTTCTCAAGAATCTTTTCAACCTTATTAAGGGTTTTAAGTTCTTCTTTTGCAGTTCTCTCAAGCTTTATCCAGTAATTCTTTTCCTCAAGCGCCCTTACCTCATCTGCTTTTTCCTTTTTTAGGTATTGTGTTTCCCCGGTTCCGGGGTTGTGCTTCATATATC
>CAMZGJ010000092.1 GCA_947306375.1 uncultured Spirochaetales bacterium | reverse complement strand
CGCCGGAGGGAACCTCCGAGGAGAATGACCTCTATGCTCTGGTCTGCCCTGGCTATGTCCACTGCCAGAAGGGAGTTGGTGACCATGGTTATGTTCTTGTCCGACAGATACCTTACCACGTTGACCGTGGTGGATCCGCTGTCCACTATGACCGTGGAGTTTTCCTCAAGCAGTTCGGAAGCGGCCTTTCCTATCAACCTTTTCTCCTTCTCAAACTCCTTGAGCGTTTTTGTTATCTCCCTTGCGTTTCCGTGTTCCGGAATCATGGCTCCGCCATGAGTTCTGAAAAGAAGACCGCGCTGCTCAAGTTCGGATAAATCTGAACGTATGGTAACCTTGGACACACCCAGCTGGCGTGAGAACTCATCCACGGTAACATAGTCCGCGTTTGAGAGAATTCTTATAATTTCACCTTTTCTTTCGTTAATCTTCATTTCCGAACCTTGCAAATCCTGCGTCCACGTACTCGGAGACAATTGCGCGCACCTCATTGTTCAGGCGCTCACACTCCTCCCTGTTGTTTGAAACAACCTCCCAGCGGGCCATGGCATCCTCGCTGCGCGATATTCTCTGTGCAACCTGAGCCCATGTCACACCCTCAAGGTCTGTCTGTGCGGTGAACTTCTCAGGAAGGTTGAAGCGCATGAGCGTGGCATCAAGATCCGAGCCGTCCTCCATCCTGTCTATTACAATTGCACCCAGTTCCCTCATCCTGTCCTCAACCCTCTGAAGAATCTCAGGCATCTTCTCAGGTGCCGCCTCACAGAGGATGGGCCATTCACGCACACGGAATATGGAATCCTGAAGCTTGCGGGCCCTTCTGTATGCCGCAGGGTCCTCAACATAGCTGCGTGCGGTTACAAGGGCAAAGAACAGGGTGGATTCCACTGCTGCATAGCCCTTTTCCGGATGGTCTTCATCGTAGGGAAGATTTATGTAGTAGTGGGCGCTCTCCTCCTCAGATGAGAAGAAGCCCCTGTCACAGTTGTCCCTCAGTTTTGCCTTTATGAAGGAATGTCCGTTTCTGATAATATGAACGTTCACCCCGCGTTTTGCTATTTCACAGAGGGAGATGGGAATGGCCTTCACGTCAGCATAGAAATCCCGTTTTGTACCGTTGTAGATGGGCAGAAGCTTGTCTATGATTATGCTCATGTTCAGACCGGGAACAATCTGTTTCCCGTCCCTGTCCATGAAGTCCATGCGGTCTCCGTCTCCGTCAAAGCAGAATCCTATATCAAAGTCTCCGTTCTTCATGGCCTGTCTTGCAGGTGCCACAGAGCTTTCTATTATGGGATTGGGGTCTCCGCTTCTGAAAAAACCATCCGGAACCACGTTGCGGACCTCAATGTCGGCACCGGCTCTCTGGAAGGCAAGAGCCTCCTCCACTCCTGCGGAACCGCTGAGGAACTCAAGCATTACCTTAAGACCTTTGAGAGAGCCCTCCTTAACGCCTGCAAGTTTCATTGAGTAGTCTATGTAGTTGTTAAGCTCATTAATTACAACGCACCTGCCCTTTCTGCCGGACTTGTCCACCCTGCAGTCATCTATGTAGTACTGCATGATTCTCCTGATACCGCCTTCCGGACCGTAGTCCATGGCAATGGGGAAAAGGCCCTTTGACACAATCTTTGCGCCCACGTACTCACCCGGGTTGTGGCTGGCGGTGAGCATAATTCCCGCACTATCCTTGTATTTCATGCATGTGAAATAGAACTGACAGGTTGAAACGGGAAGAGGGTTCAGGTATACGGTAAGACCGGCCAGTTTCATGGCATCCGTAAGATCCTCGGCAATAAGGGGAACATGGAGCCTTGCATCCCGGCAGACAACCACCGAAGTCACCTTGAGAACGTCCCTGCAGTAAAGAGCAAGCGCATGACACAGCCTAACTCTTAATGCATCCGTCAGGTTGAAAACCTTGGTTCTGATATCGTATGACTTGAACATGCCGAGATTGAGATCTTCCATAAACACCTCTCGCTAACGGTATAATACTACCACATTCTCTTTCGCAAAAGAAAGAAAAAGAAAGGGCCGCAGCAAAAAGTTGCGGCCCGTTTTCAGAAAAACAGAAGAATCAGAACTTCTCCCTGTTGATCCAAAGTCCCAGTGCCGGATTTGGAATGTAGTAGATAACCTCTCCGTCCGGCATTGTGTTGTATCCGTATTTCAGCTTCTCAGGATTGTACTTCTTTGCCATCTCATCATAGTCTGCGGCCTTGAATCCCACATCCTCAATTTCCTTTTTGGTGATGTTTTTCACCGCATAGGTGATTGAGAACCTGTCATCCGATGAACCGTGAATCAGGTGAGCCGCAACACCCATGTTGTCCCTGAGGTCCTGATTTGCAGGATCCCTGAAAAGCTCAAGGGTATGCAGGCGGCCGCGGTAGCCGTACTTGCGGATAATGGAATCATTGATAGGGTCTTCCCCGAAGTGTTCCACTCCGGGGGCCAGGATAATGAGCTCTCCGCCGTCGGCAATGGCCATTCTGGTTCTGTAGACGGCCTTATTTCCAAGCCATGTGCTCTTGAATTCCCTGTCATTCAGATAGACAACGCACTTCTTGATTCCGTGGTCCACGAAGTCAATGTTCATCTTCTGGCTAAGAGCAACAGCATCTTCAAGGCATTTTCTTGTGTTGCCTATAAATACACCGTGGGTCTGAATAATGTCGTCCGGAGCCGTACAGACTGTGAGTATGAACCAGACGGGCCTCTCTGAAAGGAAGGTCTTAAGGGCATAGTCAAAGACAAGACGCACAGGAGTGAAGTCCTTGCCCATCATTCTTTCCATTCCGTAAACGGCACCCACCATGTGGCTCTTGTTTATCATGTCCGCCCCGCCTGCGCCTACAAAGAGGTTCTTGGCGTGGTTGGCCATTCCTATAACCTCATGGGGAACAACCTGACCTATGGAAACAATAAGGTCATAGGAGGGATCCATGACAAGGCGGTTCACCTGTACGTCTATGCTGTCCTTCCAGAGACCTTCGGTAATCTCTTCAAGATAACTTCCGGGAACCTCCCCCAGGGTCACAACATCCTTTCTCCAGTTGTGTCCTATGAAACGGTCATGGGGAATGTCTCCGTACATGTCATCTATCTGGCTGTCCGTCATGGGCACATGGGTGCCCAGAGCCTCCAGAAGGTCCGTTCTCACACCCATGTCCTCAAGGTGGTGGTAGATGCAGTTTGCAATGTAACCGGCATTTGAAAAGCATCTTGTAAAGTCAGGTACTATAAGGAGAACCTTGTTCAGTTTGCCTGCTTTTGCACGCTCATCTATAAATGCGTTTACCCTGCTTTTGATCTCTCTTTCAGTCATTGCCATTAAGCATTGTAGGTTGAAGCGCTTGTGCTTCCGCCTTCTCCTGTCCAGTTGGTGTGGAAGAACTGACCGCGCGGGCAGTCTACACGTTCATAGGTGTGGGCACCGAAGTAGTCCCTCTGGGCCTGAAGCAGGTTTGCGGGAAGACGTTCGGATGTGTAACCGTCAAAGTAGCACAGTGCGCTTGAGAATGCCGGTACGGGCACTCCGCTGAGCATGGCCTGTGCGCAGACCTTTCTCCAGGACGGAACAAGGGAGTCTATCTGCTTGAAGAAGTAATCATCAAGAAGCAGGTTTGAAAGCTCCGGATTCTTGTCATAGGCTTCCTTGATCTTGCCCAGGAAGACGCTGCGGATTATGCATCCGCCTCTCCACATGAGGGCAATTCCGCCGTAGTTGAGGTTCCAGCCGTAGGTCTTTGCGGCGGTTCTCATCAGAGTATATCCCTGTGCGTAGGAGATAATCTTTGAGGCATAGAGTGCACGTCTGATATCCTCCACAAACTGCTTTTTATCACCCTTGAAGGCTGTTGTGTGCTTGTCCGTGTACTGCTCGGATGCCTTGACCCTGTCTTCCTTCATTGCGGACAGACAGCGGCTGAACACGCTCTCCCCTATCAGTGTGAGGGGAACACCCTCGTCAAGAGCGGCAATTCCTGTCCACTTTCCGGTTCCCTTCTGACCTGCGGTATCAAGAATCTTGTCTACCAGAGGCTGGCCGTCCCTGTCTTTGTGGGAAAGAATATCTCTTGTTATCTCAATAAGATAGCTGTCAAGCTCAGTCTTGTTCCACTCTTCAAAGACATCGTGCATCTCATCTGCGCTCATTCCAAGAACGTCCTTCATGAGGTTGTATGCCTCACAGATAAGCTGCATGTCTCCGTACTCAATTCCGTTGTGGACCATCTTTACAAAATGGCCGGCTCCGTTCTCGCCAACCCAGTCGCAGCACGGTGCACCGTCCGCCTTTGCGGCGATACCCTGGAAGATGGGTTTGATGAACTGCCATGCAGCGGGGCTTCCGCCGGGCATGAGGGACGGACCCTTGAGGGCTCCTTCCTCACCGCCTGAAACGCCTGTTCCGACATAGAGAAGGCCCTTGCTCTCAACATACTGGCATCTTCTGATTGTGTCCGGGA
>CAMZGJ010000091.1 GCA_947306375.1 uncultured Spirochaetales bacterium | reverse complement strand
TGCCCAGAATGCTGTTTTCGCTTTCCATGGCCATCTCGACCATGCGCCTGTCCAGTTCCCGGTCAATGTTGTCGTCCTTCTCTGCCAGGGCGCAGAAGTCCCAGAAGTCCATGCCGCGTTCCTGTGCCATCTGGCGGAAAGTGAAGTTGACCATGGGATAGCCCGTTTTCCTGGAGAGAAGCGTTGAAACAGTTGTGTTGCCGCATCCGCTCTTGCCGGAAATTGCAATTCTCATTCTATGTTCCTCACCTGTTCACGTATGTTCTCAAGACAGTCCTTCATGTCAACCACCGCAAGACTCACCTCAACCATCTGGCTCTTGGAACCTATGGTGTTTATCTCACGGTTCATCTCCTGACAGAGGAAGTCAGCGCGCTTGCCCACGGCCTCATCAAGACCCAGAAGGCGCCTGAACTCCTTAATGTGGGTACCGAGTCTGGAAATCTCCTCGTTCACCGTGTACTTCATCAGAAGAACGGCAACCTCGGTCAGAACGCGGTTCTCATCATAGTCCTTGTCTCCCAGCATCTCGTCAATGCGCTTTTTCAGGCCGCACTTTATCTGGTTCTCAAGCTCTGCGGCATGGGACCTGACGGAATTGAGAGACTTCTCAATGCCTTTTATCATCTTCTCAAGATCCGCACGGGTGGCGTCACCTTCCCTTCTGCGGCTCTGATCAAGGGCATCAAGTGCAGTTGAGAGACAGCTCTGCACTGCATCTTTGTAGGTGTCTGCAGTCTCCTGTCTTATGTCAGTCAGAACCCCTTCCTGATTCAGCACATCCGACAATGAAAAACTCACATCCAGACCCTCTGCTTTGCATATCTGCGCAACGCGTGATGCCGCCCTTGCATAAGATGAGGCTGCATCCTCATCCACACTGACCACGGCCATCTGTTTCAGAGTCCGGAGCTTGAAAGAAACATCCACATGGCCCCTTGCGCAGATTTCCTTAATCCTGTCTGTCACTTCCATTTCAAAAGAGGAAAGCGCAGACGGGGCATTGAAGGAAATGTCCAGATATCTGTTGTTGTAGGACTTCATCTCCAGAGTAAGGCTAAAGTTCTCACACCCGTACTCGGCATATCCGTATCCTGTCATGCTTTTCATAATTCAAATATCCTCTGAGGACCCCGGATTACAGGAGCATTCCCACCGTAAGCCCGTATTTAATTCTCTTCTCCAAACCTATTCCCCATTCGGAAAGAAGGTTAATGTTCACATTCCTCAACAGAGCACCCGCTCCGGCGGTAACCGTGCCGTCCTTTAGGTCGTTCATGGGAGCCTCATAGCCCAGGCGAAGGGAGACCGTGTAGTCCGCCATAATCTGAAGGGTAAGCTCCGCTCCTCCGCAGAGTGTGCGCTGCGGATTGCCCACGTTGTGAAGTTCCACTGCCCCGTCCAGAACAAGGGCGCGCAGCCTTGCACGTCCGGAGTACCTGTTTCCCCTGTAGCTTATTCCAAGGTGCGTACCCTTGAGTGTGTCAAGCAGGTCAAAATGTATTTCAGATGAGTAGTAACCGAACACCGACGGGAAAAGAATTCCCAGTGTGTAGTTCTCATAGTTTACCTGAACCCCGGCGCGGATGTTGGCATTTTCAGAGCCGTTGAGGCGCGTGTAGTTCTCCGCAATCATGTTCAGCAGAAGATCGGAAAATCTGCTTGAATCCTTTACAAGTATGTTGTCCCTGGACCAGACGGAACCTGCGGAGATTCCCAGTCCTGCGGAGAAGTACTTCCAGCCTATTGAGAAACAGGCATCCACATCCAGAACGTGGTCTGAATTGTAGAACCTTCCGCCGTCTTCGTATATGTTTCTGTCCTCAAGCTTTGTCTCAAGAACAAGACCCACGGAAACGTTGTTTCCCGCATAGCGTGCCCTCATGTCTCCGCCGGGAAGGAAGGGAAACGGTGCATGGTTTGACTCAGTGTAGGTGTCCCAGATGCCGAAACTGAACGTAAAGGCATCTTCCGGGTCATGGAAGAAAAGAGAAGCGGGGTTTCTGAAGTAGGAACCCCTGTTTCCGGAGACGGATGCCCCGGTAAAGCCCATGCTGTCTCCCCTGGCATCGGAGCCGTCTGAGGCTCCCAGCGTCAGAAGGGAAACAAAGAGGAGGAGAGCAATTAAAAATACCGTCTTTTTTCTCACGTCAAAGGGTCTCCGAGTGGTTCATACGCCAGTCTATACAGCGCTGGAGATAGTCCACGTAATCCTGGTTCTTGCACATTCCCTTACCCGGGACATCTGAGATCTTGGCAACGTCCATGCCGTTGCACAAGGTGGTTTTCATAACAATGTTAAGAGGTCTCACATCTGTGTCATTTGCAATGTAAGTACCTATTCCGAAAGCAATTCTGCATCTGCCTGAAAAATGCCTGCAAATCTCAGTGGCCCTTGCAAAATCCAGGCTGTCTGAGAACAGCAGAGTCTTTGAGGAAGGGTCTATGCCAAGCTTTGCGTAATGCTCCAGCATGCGCTCTCCCCAGGCTATGGGGTCTCCGCTGTCATGGCGCACGCCTGAGAACAGCGTTGCAAACGTAAGACGGAAGTCCCTGAGAAAGCACTCGGTTGTAATTGTGTCCGTAAGCGCCGTTCCGTTGAGGACTCCGTACTCGTTCACCCATGCGTTCAGGGCATACCAGTTGGAGTAAGCCGGGTTGTGCTTGTGGTTGCCCTGCCCCACGCACATAATCCACTCATGCGCCATGGTTCCCACCGGCTTTATTCCCAGCTTGCGGGCAAGATACACATTGGAAGTGCCTGCAAACACGGATGCCCCCAGTTTGCTGTCCCTGAGGCTCTTGACCGCAAGTTCCTGTGCCTCGGATGACAGGCGGCGTCTTATGCCGAACTCACTGAAAGAGCCTATGAAGTATTTTCCGCTCTGAAGGGCGCTTATCTTGTCCTTCAGACGGACCTTGAAGCTCTCAAGAAGTTTTGAATAATCATGGGCCATGCGGAAGTACACTTCATTCACAATTGCCAGAGTGGGAATCTCATAAAATGAGGTGTTCAGCCATGTCCCGCGGGTCTCTATTGTAAGACCGCAGGTGTCATCCGTGCCTATGACAAAGTCCTCATAGCGCGGCTCCCACAGTCTGAGGAAGTCCACATAGGACCCTTTAATCCACTTAATGGAGTTCAGATAATCAAGTTCCTCCTCGGAGAACCTGAGGGTGCAGTAAAGGCCTATCTGCCTCTTTATCTCCTCAACCATCTCCGCAGTGAAGAACACATCCTCGTTCCTGCACTTGAAGGTCCAGGTTGTCTTGTAGTCAGAAAACTGGTGGTAGATGGCCTGACCCATTGAGAACTTGTAGAGGTCTGTCTCAAGAAGACTGCTGATTATCTGATTCATACTCACCCGTGGTTTTTAATTACGTCAAAACCGGTGTACGGAACAAGCTTTTCAGGAATACGGATGCTTCCGTCCTCCTGCTGGTAGTTCTCAAGAACAGCAACAAGGGCTCTTGAAACCGCAACGGCGGTGCCGTTGAGCGTGTGCACGTACTCGGTCTTTCCGTCTTCTGTCTTATATCTTATCTTCAGGTTCCTGGACTGGTAGTCGGTGCAGTTGGAGGTGCTTGTAACCTCTCCGTACTCACCGCCGTCTCCGCGTCCGGGCATCCATGCCTCAATGTCAAATTTTCTGTAAGCGGGGGCTCCAAGGTCTCCGGTGCATGTGTCCACAACACGGTATGCAAGACCCAGACCGCTGAAAATCTCCTCCTCCACCGCAAGAAGCTCATCATGGAACGCGTCGCTGTCCTGAGGCAGACAGAAGATGAACATCTCAAGCTTTGAGAACTGGTGTACGCGGTAAAGGCCCTTGGAATACTGGCCCGCACCGCCTGCCTCACGCCTGAAGCAGTGGGAAAGACCGGTCATCTTCACGGGAAGATCCGAGGCATTGAGAACCTTGCCTGCAAGATATCCGCCAAGAGTTATCTCTGCGGTACCGACAAGGGCAGTGCCCTCACCCTCAACCGTGTATATGTTGCTCTCCGCACCGCGCGGGTTGAACCCTATTCCCTCAAGAATCTCCTCTTTTGCCACATCCGGAGTAATGAACGGCTTGAACCCGTGCTTCATTACAATGTCCAGGGCATAGCGCTCAAGGGCCATCTGAAGCACAACAGCCTCATTCTTCAGGTAGTAGAACTTGGGTCCGCTGACCCTTGTGGCCGTGTCAAAATCTATCAGGTCCAGCTTTTCACCTATCTGCACATGGTCAAGCGGCTTGAAGGAAAACACAGGGGGCTTGCCCACATACTTGATTGCGGTGTTGTCCTTGTCCTCCTTGCCGACCGGTGCCTTGGGATGGGCGTAGTTGGGAATGGCCTTCAGACCGGCATTGTAGGCGCTCTCAACTTCCTCAAGCTCCGCCTCAGCCGCGGCAATTCTCTCCTTGACGGTACGTCCCTCCTCAATCAGAACGTCCCTGGCCGTCTTGTCCATGGGGCCCTTCATCTGCGCGGCAATCTCGTTTCTCCTTGCCCTCAGATCCTCTGCGTTCTTCATCAGAACGGCGCGTCTGTCCTGCAGCT
>CAMZGJ010000090.1 GCA_947306375.1 uncultured Spirochaetales bacterium | reverse complement strand
CTTTCTTTGAAGAAGCTGAAGCTTTTGAGCCGGAGGGCCCCTGCACCGTCCTTTACGCCAGCAACATGCAGGATGATGTCCAGAGGCTCAAGGCCCCCTTTGAGGATAGGGTGTACAAGCTGTCCCGCAGATATGACGTGACAATCTGCGAGGCTGACGGAAGCAGACACCTTCCGCTGAAGTTCCATACATCCAGAGACCCGGTAATCTATCCGTTCTCCGATATAACCATTGCAGTGATGGGAGCTTGGGCCTACGGAAAGGAAGCCTGGGAGGTTACCTTCGGCTATGACGGAGACAACATTGTGGACCAGACATTCCTGAACAACTACATCTCATCTCCGGACGGGCTTCTCAAGGGAAATCCGGACTATGTTCTGGTTAACGGCCTTGACGGAGACATAAAGGCAGAGCCCTTTATGGTGCTTTCCTGGCCCAAGGGAACAAGGGTCATAGGCGGAAGCCTTATGAGGGACACTCTGGAGTTTGAAATATGATTGACCGCCTGATAGTAATCAGGGGTGCGGGAGATCTTGCAACGGGAACGGCCCTCAGGCTTCACAACAGCGGCTTTCCCGTTATAATGCTGGACATTGAAAAGCCCACGGTCATAAGACGCACGGTCTCTTTTGCACAGGCCCTGTTCTCCGGACAGACAGAAATTGAGGGAGTGAAAGCTTTGCGCTGCACATTGGAAAACGCTGAAAGAACTGCGCGCAGCGGCATTATTGCCGTAGTTGCAGATCCCGTTGCAACCATTCTGGAGCTTACAAAGCCGGCGGTGCTCATAGATGCAATCATTGCCAAGAAGAACCTTGGCACAAACAAATCCATGGCACCTTTCACCGTAGCCCTGGGCCCGGGATTTGAGGCCGGAAAGGATGTGGATGTTGTAATTGAGACAAAGCGTGGCCATACTTTAGGCAAGATAATACGTAAGGGTTCTGCCATTCCCAATACCGGAATTCCGGGAATTATTGGCGGATACGGAAAAGAACGTGTTATGCACTCTCCCTGCAGCGGGGTGTTTTACTCTGACTGTAAGATAGGGGACATTGTAAAAGCGGGGCAGACCATAGGGACCGTTGACGGGGAGCCGGTTGTTACGGAGATTTCCGGAAAACTCAGAGGCCTTCTTGCAAACGGGCTCCGTGTTCCGGAGCACTTCAAGCTTGCGGACGTTGACCCGCGCGGAGAAGATGTTGACCACACAACGGTTTCAGACAAGGCCCGTGCAATAGCAGGCGGGGTGCTTGAGGCTGTTATCAACTACCTGTACGGAGGGTTCTGATTCATGGGTTCAGAAGGGCAGAAAAGAATCTATCTGGACAACGCCGCAACCTCTTTCCCAAAGGCTCCCGGCCTGGGGCAGGTCATGGCCTCTTATATTGAGGAAGACTGCGTAAACATAAACAGGACGGACAGCTCTCTTTCAATGAAGAGCTTTGATTTCCTGCTGTCCCTGAGAGAGAATCTCTGCACTCTTTTCAACTATCCGCACCCGGAGTGCGTAATCTTCAGATCCGGCCTTACGGAGGCCATGAACTGGATAATAAAGGGCCTTCTGAAAAAGGGTGACCATGTTGTGGTTACATCTCTTGAACACAACGCGGTCATGAGGCCGCTTGTACAACAGGAAATTGCATTTTCACGCATTCCCTGCAACGTTTTGGGTTATTGCAGTGCAGAAGAGGCTGAAAAGCTCATAAGGCCGGAGACAAGGGCCATGATAATAAACGCAGCCTCAAACGTTTTTGGCTCCGTTCAGGATTTGAAGGCGCTTTCAGAGGTTGCAAAAAGACACAAGCTGTTATTCATTGTGGATACAGCCCAATCCTGTCCCCATGTTAAAACGGACATGCAGGACCTTGATGCCGCGGCCGTATGTTTTTCCGGCCACAAAGGTCTTTTGGGGCCGCAGGGAACAGGCGGCTTTATAATCCGTAAGGATATAGCCCCCATGCTTGAACCCCTTATAGCAGGGGGCACGGGAAGCCGCAGTGACAGTGAGGAGATTCCTCACATGCTGCCGGACCGCTTCTCTCCCGGAACGGAGAATCTTCCCGGCCTGAGGGGGCTGGCCCACAGCGTGGACTATGTTGTTAAAAACATTGAAAAACTTGAAAAGAACACTCTGGAAAACACAAATTATCTCTATGAAAAACTTTCACAGCTTGAGGGCATAAGGATTGTGGGCCCGGGTCCGGGCATGGCAAGGACTCCTGCCTTATCCATAGTGTCCGAGCGGACTGACATTGCCGCGCTCTCTGCCTGTCTTGCGGAAAACGGAGTGGAGACCAGGGTTGGAATGCACTGCTCTCCGGCTGCCCACAGAGCCATGGGGACCTTTCCCGGCGGAACGCTCCGCCTGAGTACGGGTCCTTTCACTACAAGGGAAGAGATAGATTTTGCCGTTAAAATCATAGCGGAAAAGACCTTGTCGGAATGAAGGCCGCAACAGAAACCTCTAAAAGCGTTTTTTGCCGGAAAAACAGACGTAGAAAACCGTTGTATTTTTAAAACAGCAATGGTATCATGCTATGCGTAACAAACAAAAAAAGGAGGTTTTTCCTAATGAAGGAAAAGCGCAATTTACTTATTGCAGGCGTGGTTATCGGCGTAATTTCGGTATTCCTTGTTCTGAACGGAAACCCCAAAAACATGGGGTTCTGCATAGCATGTTTTATCAGAGATATTGCAGGGGCAACAAAGCTTCATACTGCAGCAGTTGTCCAGTATGTCAGACCTGAGATTCTTGGTCTTGTCATAGGATCTTTCCTTATCTCCCTCTGCTTTAAGGAATTCAAGCCCCGCGGAGGCTCCGCCCCCGTAACAAGGTTTGTCATTTCCTTTATAGTAATGATCGGAGCCCTCACTTTCCTGGGCTGCCCGTTCCGCATGATTCTCAGGCTGGCAGGCGGAGACCTCAATGCGCTTGTGGGTCTGTTCGGTTTTGCCTGTGGAATAGGATGCGGAGCATTCTTCCTTTCCAAAGGCTTCAATCTGGGCCGTGCACACGAGCAGAGAACTCTTGAAGGCGCTGCACTTCCCGCAGTAAACGTCCTTCTTCTTGTTCTTTTCCTTGCCATTCCCGCGCTGTTTGCCTTCTCAGAGAAGGGTCCGGGCTCAATGCACGCACCGGTTATCCTTTCACTGGCTGCAGGCCTTGCAGTGGGAATCCTTGCACAGAAGACAAGACTCTGCATGGTAGGCGGAATAAGGGACACAATCCTTCTCAAGGACGCAACCCTTCTTATAGGATTTATTGCAATCTTTGCATCCGCCCTTGTCATGAACCTTGTAACAGGCAACTTTAACCTGGGCTTTGCAGGTCAGCCCGTTTCACAGCCCGACCAGGTCTTCAACTTCCTGGGAATGTTCACGGTGGGTCTGGGCGGAGCACTGCTGGGCGGATGTCCCCTCAGACAGCTTATTCTTGCAGGAGAGGGAAACTCGGACAGCGCAGTCAGCGTTCTGGGAATGTTTGTGGGAGCAGCCTTTGCACACAACTTCAAACTTGTGGGAAATGCAACAGAGGCAGGGCCCAACGCCTACGGAAAGACAGCCGTAATTCTGGGAATTGCAGTTCTGTTGGTAATTGGCTGGTATTACACATATAAAAAGAAGGAAGCATAATGACAGAAGTAGATGCAAGAGGACTCAGCTGTCCTATTCCCGTAGTGGAGACAAAAAAGGCCCTCAAGGCCCATCCGGAAGGGGTGTGTGTCCTTGTGGATGCCAAAGTCTGTGTTGAAAATGTTTCCCGTTTTGCCGCGGCAATGGGTTATAATGCCAAAGCAACAGAGGCAAACGGAGAATGGAAAATAGAGATAAGCAAATAATGACTGCCACGTTCAGCAGTCATTACGGAGCCATGCTCACAAAGAAAAGGCTGGGGGACGGATGCATTTTGAGGCCCATCCCCCGGTCTCTTTCCGCGTCCTGCGGCACCTGCGCAGTGACACAGGGCCATACTCTTGAAGAGATAATAAGCAGCGCCGGTGAATACCTGGAGGCCGTTTACACGGAAAACAAAGGAAGGTACGAGAAGATATATGAATTCAATCCGTCTGACAAGTCTTGTTAAAACAAGCGGATGTGCAGCAAAACTGCCGCCTGCGGACCTCCATGCCGTAATAGACAGCCTGCCCGTCCTTTCAAGCCCCGACCTGGTTGAGGGCTTTGAAACCGCGGACGACGCCCTTGTCTGGCGCATTGGGGAAAACCGCGTCTGCGTCCAGACGGTGGACTTCTTCCCGCCCATGGTGGATGACCCTTACACCTTTGGTCAGATTGCAGCTGCAAACGCACTCTCGGACATCTATGCAATGGGCGGAGAGCCCTCAGTGTGCCTGAATCTCATGTGTTTTCCCGCCTGCCTGACGCTGGATGTCATGAAAAAGATCCTGCAGGGAGGACTGGACAAGGCAAAGGAGGCCGGCGCGGTAATTGCCGGAGGCCACACAATCTCGGACCCCACGCCCAAGTACGGGCTTTGCGTTACCTCCTTCATGAATGAAAACGATGTCTGGTCAAACAGGACCGCCCTCC
>CAMZGJ010000089.1 GCA_947306375.1 uncultured Spirochaetales bacterium | reverse complement strand
GACAGAACATGCTCTATGCCGCCTATGCGGCCGATTCCCTCCAGCCCTTCACCTCTGAGAACCTGACCCAGGCTCTGCTTTCAGACCTCAGGGAAGCGGAAAGCAACATAGCTTCCGAAGGAACCGGAGAGGATATTGCCAGACATACCCTTCCCAAGATTCCGGGTTTTGCCATGGCTGCCGGCTTCTTCACAATGAACAGAGCCCTTGCAAAAGAGTCTGACTACACTGATACGTACGGAATCTACAGGCTTAAAACCATGAATTCCGGCTCCGTTTCAATTTGCAATACGCAGACTCTTAAAACTTACAACCTTCTTTGTTCCGCAAAGAAGGATCCGGACGGTTCCTTCTTCTACTCGGTAAGAAACAAGGCTACAGGCTATGTATACAGTTTCTCCGGTGTCCAGGTAACAGACATTGACATGAAGATTTTCACCTCATGGGTGGAAAGAAAACTTACAGAATGCCTTTCCGGCTCACCGCTTGAAAAGCTGACGGAGAATATTGAGAACTACATAATCCTGGTCAATACGGACAGCAGTTTCCTCAACGGTAACATATTCCATGAAAACATGTCCCTGTGCATCAAGGCCTTCAAATGCAGCCTTCTTGAGAACGGAAACGAGAGAAAGGAAAAGAGAATACAGCATCTGGACCGCATTGCCCTCTTTGCAGCAAAGGTAGGAACAAAGGAAGAGATTGAAAGTATAGGTCAGATTTTTGACATCTATATGGATATCTTCTCCAGAAGGCTCCACGCGGGGAACTTCACGGATTCCGACGGACGCAGTCTCATGAGAATACTTGAGATTGCAAGAAAGAGAGATTTTACTCCCGACATCACGGAAATCCAGAATGAGTTCCTGCCCTTCAAAACAGGAAAGAAGGTTTCAAAGAAGATTAAACCGGATACACTTTCGGAGCTTCTTCTTCAGCTGAATTTCAGCTGATTCCCAGCATCTTCCTGGCGTGTTCAAGAGAAACGGCCTCTTCATCTCCGCTCAGCATACGGGCAATCTCACGGACTCTGTCCTCCCCTTCGCTGAGTCTTATTCCGGTGTACGTACGTCCGTTCTCCACATTCTTTGACACCACAAACTGAGTGTCGGCACGGCTTGCAATGGAGGCAAGATGGGTAATTGCCAGAACCTGCTTCTTCTGCGCAAGACTTGCCATACAGTCTGCAAGACTCAGGGCAACAGCTCCGCCTATTCCTGTATCAATCTCATCAAACACCTGGGTTTCTATGGAGTCTGATCCTGCCAGAACAGTCTTTATGGCAAGCATAATTCTGCTCAGTTCTCCGCCGGATGCAATTTCCTTAATCTCCTTCAGATCCTCTCCGGGGTTGGCGGAAATGACGAATGAGACAGCATCAAAGCCGTGTGCGCTTATCCTGTCGGTTTCAGATAGAACTCTTATCTCAAAACGGGCCTGGGGCATTCCCAGGGTTTTAAGCACTTCCAGAATGCTCTTTTCAAGAACAAGGGCTGCGTTCCTGCGGCTTGCAGAGAGTTCTTTTGCACAATCTGCATACTGAACCATGGCAAGGGACAGCTCTTTCCTGCACTTTTCAAGATGGACTTCCGAATTCTGAGCCATGTCCAGCTTCTGACGTGCATCCTCTGCAAATGCCGCCACATCGGATAGTTCCGGTCCGTATTTTCTCTTAAGCCTCTGAAGCAGGGAAAGCCTCTCCTGCATAGAGTCCACAGCAGCCTGAGAGAAGTCTATGGATGAGATATAACTGCTTATTTCCTGGGCAATATCCTCAGCTTCAAGGCGGCAGCTTTCAATACGGGCAGTGTAGTCGGAAAGTGCGGAATCGGCCTTTGCGGCCCTGGCCATGGAGGCCGATGCATCGTAGAAGAGCGTTTTCACTTCCCTGAGCTTCTCTGCAGCCAGACCTGCGTTTCCGAATATGGCCTCACTCTGACTCAGAACGGAGATGCGCTCTTTCAGCTTATCATCCTCCCCTTCCTGAATTGCGGCATTCTCAATTTCCTCAAGGGCAAAGCGCAGATAGTCCTCCTGTCTGCGGCTTTCCTCTATCTGCCTTACAAGGTCCTCTTCCTTTTCCCTGAGCTCATTCACGTTCCGGCAGAGGTCCGAGCACTTTTCAAGAAGTTCCCTGTTTCCGGCATAGGAATCCAGAATCCTGCGCTGTCTGTCTGCAAGAAGTAGACTCTGGTGCTCACTCTGTCCGTGCATGTCCACAAGGCTGTCTGCAACGGCTGCAAGCTCAGTTCTGGTAACACTCTGTCCCTGAACGGTAATTACTGACCTTCCGTTTCTTCTGACAATCCTGCGGATGACAATCTGATTGTCCTCAACCTCTATGCCCATGTCTCCGAGCAGGGAAACAACCTCATGTCCTTCGGGAACAGAGAGAACGGCGTTGACCGTAATCTCCTCCGCTCCGTTTCTGATTGCACCGGAATCTGCCCTTTCTCCCATGAGCAGTCCCAAAGCTCCCAGGATTATGGACTTACCGGCACCGGTTTCTCCCGTTATTACGTTGAAACCCTCATGCAGATCCAGACTCAGATTTTCAATGAGGGCAAAATTACGTATATCAAGATGCTCTATCATTTGGTAAAACCGCCTGCCCAACCCAGTTTGTCCCTGAGAACTTCTATGAACTTTCTTTCAGGGTTTTCAACCAGAAGGACCTCATGTCTGCTTCTGCAGACGTGTATCACATCCCCGTTTTCCAGATCAAAACCCAGATGTCCGTCCGCCGTCAGAGACAGCCTTCCTGACTGTTCGGGAATTCTGATGGTAATATTCTTGTCAGACCCCACCACAAGTGGTCTGCTGCTCATTGTAAACGGGCATACAGGGTTAATTACAATGCCCTGCAGAGATGCATCCAGCACCGGACCTCCTGCTGCAAGGCTGTATGCAGTAGAACCCGTGGGAGTGGCTATAAGAATTCCGTCCCCCTTGAGTTCTGCCGCATTCACACCGTCAATATCAAGGTTCAGATGAACCATTCTTGCCCTGGAGGCTGCAGTAAGAGCAACATCATTCAGAACAGTGGTTGAGAAACACACCTTCCCGGCCCTTTCAACCGAGGCATCAAGCATCATACGGGCAACCGTTCCCGTCTTTCCGCTCTCAAAAGCCTCAAAAACAGCCTTGTACTCCGAGGCCTGGGTATCCGTGATATAGCCGAATGTTCCCGTCTTTACCGGGATAAGAGGAATTCCTGTTCCCCTGAGTATATAGGCGCATGTCAGCACTGTTCCGTCTCCGCCCAATGAGACGGCAAGATCTGCATCCGGAGCCGGAATCTCAAGGTCTTTCAAACCGGAGGACAGATCTGTCTTTACAACAGTCATGCCCTTCTTTTCAAAGTAGTCCTTCATCTCCCTTGCAACGGACAGGACTTCAGGCTTTCCGGAATTGGCAAATATCACTATCTTCTTCATTCTCAAACCTCACTCCTGTCAGGGCAGGTGTGCAATCACCTTGGCAGTCATTTCAGTTTCCTCCTTTTTGAGAAACGGGTAAACGGGAAATGAAACTGTCCTGCTGCACATTGCGCCGGCAACGGGAAAGTCTGAAAACATGTCCCCTTCATAGGAAGCGGCAATACTGTCTTTGAATGCCATCTGAACCGGAACACCGTATTTCTTTGCAAAAGCAACGGTATCCTCGGGTTTTGAATTCAGGAAAACGGCAAAGCTCTGTGCAGAGCCCTCAAAATCCGCAAGGCTGAGGCCAAACTGCCTGTGCTCGGTCCTCATCAGAGAATCTCTGTAAAGCGTGCTTATACTGCGTCTTACGCTGCTGTCCTCCGTAAGATTTGCAAGCTGTACGGAGCCCAGAGCAGCATTCATGTCAGTCATTTCAAGGTATGA
Organism: uncultured Spirochaetales bacterium; assembly: GCA_947306375.1. Taxonomy (GTDB): domain Bacteria; phylum Spirochaetota; class Spirochaetia; order Sphaerochaetales; family Sphaerochaetaceae; genus RUG14846. The sequence continues at coordinate 752 of CAMZGJ010000089.1, read as the reverse complement.
TGCGGGCCTTGATGTTCTTAGAGTGTACACAAGGTCTCCCTTTACACCCATGACCGCCCCGCCTGCGCAGCTTACAATATCCTCGTCCTCACATGAGCAGACAACAACATTCCCCCAGTCTCCTGCCCTGTATTCCTGCATGTAACTTCCGCCTACGGACTGACTTACATCCTCAATGACGGAAATATTCTCATACACGCACTTTTCAGCAAAAGTTGTCTGGCTGTTGTATTTCAGCGCAAGTGAGCCGCAGTTGTCATACAGCACAAGTATGGACGCTCCCTGAAAATCAGAATTGCTGTCAACAAGACCGTTCTCAGGGTCCACATCCGCATATACGGGAATACAGCCCAGTTTTTCAAGCACTGTAAGATAGATACGGGGAGCAAGAGGAGAAAGTGCAACCTTTGCACCCTCACAGGCTCCCAGCAGTACAAGGGCGCTCTCTATACAATCGGGATAGGTCCTGTATGCCGCACCGCTTCTGCATCCGGTACTGCGGGCAAACTCATTAATAAAAAGATCAGCTCTTTCTCCAGGTCCTATCTTCTCATCAACAAGTGTGCGCAGAACGCTGTCCATATCCTTACGCCTGATTGTGGGCTTATAAAACTGAATCATGTTTAAATAATACACTTAATGAGGGAAAAGAGAAACTGTAAAGCCCGTGGGAAAACACCCCTGCGGCAAAACCCACATTTGCCTGTTAAAAACAGAAAAATAGCTGAAAACTTCAGCCATTTTGCAAAAAA
>CAMZGJ010000088.1 GCA_947306375.1 uncultured Spirochaetales bacterium | reverse complement strand
AGAAGGGAGAGGTAATACCCGGACTGTTTGCAGCAGGAGAGGTCACAGGCGGAGTCCACGGCGGAAACAGACTTGGTGGAAACGCAGTGGCGGACTTTGTGGTATTCGGACGTATTGCCGGAAAGAACGCTGCAGCATACGCAGATAAATAATCAGTCCTCAAAAAGACTGAGATGGGCTGTAACAAAAGTCTGGTTTATCAGACGGAGTTACAGCCTTTCTTTTTTTATATATTCATGCGGAGCTTCTGACGACGTTTTTCAGAAAATGCAGAAAAACGGATAGAATATATCCGAAAATGCCGGTGTATGCATCAAATTCGGATACTTTGTCACAAAGATTGTCAGATCAGTTTTTCAGGAGCTGTTGCCCTGACCAGTGCCTTTGCAAGTATGTCCGTAGGATCACAGAGTATTGCTCCGTGGAACGTGGTTTCTCCCTCAAAGACAAGGGGAAGCTCCGTACAGCCCAGAATAACGGCGCGGCAACCTCTGTCGGCAAGCCAGTCAACTGCGCCTCTGATTATGCCGTCCACCTTCTTTGAGACGGAGGAAAGGGCCTTTATGCCGTATTTTTTATTGTAGATGCAGTCATGCACGGCCTCACAGATATCTCCGGGAGGCACAACCAGTTCAAGGTCTTTGTAGTTGTCAAAGTACTGTTTGTATATTCCGGTTCTTATGGTCCCGAGTGTTCCCAGAAGGCCTATCTTTGTCCTGTGTGTGCCCTCATGGAGGGTAGCGGCTTCCCTGCAGGTTTCCTCAATCATGTTGAGAAAAGTCATTCCTTCCGGTATTTCCACATTCCTGAGAATCTGAGGGGAGTGGGCAGTGTTGCAGCCTATTCCCGCAACGGTTGCCCCGCATGAGGCAAGCTTTTTCAGGCAGGTGCTTATTCCCGGCGCCGGGTCATCTCCTCCTTCAAGAAGAAAGCCGGTCCTGTCCGGGATTATTGACGGACAGGAGGTCAGGTACAGATCTATATGGTCCTGGTCCTTGACTGCCTTTGTGTGTCTGAAAACCTTTGAGGCAAGATCTGTTCCCGCACTGGGACCCACACCGCCCACAATTCCAATGGCGCCCATCAGTCATACTCCTTGACCGGCTGGTTCATTGCCCATTCAAACAGATCCTTTCTGCCGGCCTGGGTCTGCTTGAACTCATATTTTTTCCCGTCTGCCGTAAAGGAGGCGGAGGAGAGCAGAAACTTCTTGTCAAAGTTCCATGAGGTCACCTTATTCCTGGGAATGACAATGCCTCCCTTTTGGTCAAGCACACCTGAGGAGATTATCAGAATTCTGGACTGCGTTACGGCGCAGAGCCTGCGGCTGCCCTCGTATACGCCGGTGAGAATACAATTAATCTGTTCATCATAGGGTACAACCTGAGCCAGAAGTTTCAGCTCCAGGCGGTGGTAGTATTCGCTGTAAATGCCCAGTTCCCTGAGCCTGTCTTCAAGATATTTTTTATCCATGGTGTAATTATACAATCAACACAATCTGCGGACAAACAAAAAGGAGGCGGTTTGTCTAACCGCCTCCCTTGCTTTCTCCGTTGAGGAGATTACTTCTTGAGAAGTACGGAATCCTTGCTGAGGAATCCCATCTTCTTTGCAATACATGTTGTACATGTGAGGTCACCTGTGACGTTGAGGGCTGTTCTACCCATATCCAGGATGGCATCAATACCGAGAATCATTGCATAGGCACCTGCAAGTACTGTACCCGGTTCGATGGGGAGGTTGATTCCCTGCATGACCATGGCCAGCATTATTGCACCTGCGCCCGGAACACCGGCTGTACCTATTGAAGCAAGTGTTGCAAGAAGAACAATCATGCCCATTTCACCGAATGCAAGTCCTCTGCCGTATGTTGACATGACGAGGAAGAATGCACAGACGCCCTGGTAGATTGCTGTACCGTCCATGTTGATTGTTGCTCCGAGGGGGAGTGAGAATGCATAGACTTCTTTATCAACACCGAGGTTCTCGGCAGCTGTCATTGTTGTGGGCAGTGTACCGTTTGAAGAACGTGTTACAAATGCTGTGATGAACGGAGTTCTTGCTTCCTTGAAGAAGGGTCTGATCTTGATTCCGTAAATCTTAAGCAGTCCGCCGTAAACAATGATGATGTGCAGAGCATAACCGATGAAACATGCAACTGTAACTGTTACAAGAGCACCTGCAACCTTTGCACCGTTCTTTGCAAATACTTCTGCAATAAGGACTGCAACACCGACAGGTGCATACTGCATGATTCCGCGTACAACCATCATCATGATCTCTGTCAGACAGTCGAAAATCTGATATGTTGTGTTTGCAGCTGCTGCAACTCTCTCAACCTTGGAAACCTTGAGGAATGAAAGGCAGAGACCGAAGACCAGTGAGAAGAAGATTACCTGGAGAACTGTCTCGTTTACAAGAGAAGTAAGAACACTTGTAGGAATGATGTTGTAGATAACTGACCAGACATTTGTTGATGCTGTCTTACCTGCTGCATCCTTTGCAAGAGCTTCAACTGAAGCAAGTGCTGCGTGCGGCTGGAAGATGTTTGCCATGACCAGACCGATTGTAACACCGATTGCTGATGTGACGAGGTAGATGATGACAACTCTGATACCGATCTTTCCTACATTGGCAGGAGAAACTGAAGAAGCACCTACTACCAGTGAACCGACAATCATCGGGATGATGATCATCTTCAGAAGACGTGTGAAGATTGTTCCGAACATGCTGATCCATGCCGGAAGAGCTGTAATGCCTGAACTTGCAAGAATTACACCTACGATGGCACCGACTACAAGGCCGATAAGGATTTTGTAAAGTACGTTGAAATCCAGATAGGCTTTCATAAGACTTTTCTTCTTTTCCATAATTCCTCCTGTTTGTATAAACGATGAAAAAGATTTAAAATTCAATTCCATTGTAGATTTTAACACAGTTTCCGTGATATACAAAGAAAAACAGGTTTATTTATACGCGCAAATGCAGAACAGGGACATACAGATAACGCTTTCACCGGTTCAGGCTCTTTCGGACGCGGAAATACGCAGGGCTCTGAGGCTGGGAAAGCAGGACTCCTACATCATACTCAGAAAGAGCACGGACGCCCGCAGAAAGGATATAAAGATAAACCTCCTGTGCCGGGTGAACCCCTCGGAAGACACATACAGGGAAACCGTTTTCAGGGATGCGGAACCCGCCAGAGGCCAGGTTGTTGTGGTCGGAAGCGGACCTGCCGGCCTGTTTGCCGCCATGAGCCTGCTTGAGGCCGGAATAAGGCCCGTTGTGGTGGAAAGGGGTAGGGACGTTCATTCAAGGCGCGCAGACATTGCAAGAATCTCCACACAGAACATAGTGGATCCCGAGTCCAACTACAGCTTCGGGGAGGGCGGCGCCGGCACATATTCTGACGGAAAACTATACACCAGAAGTAAAAAGAGGGGAGAGAACGCCAAGGTCCTGAACCTCTTTGTACAGTTCGGCGCACCGCGCTCAATCCTCTATGAAACCCACCCCCACATAGGAACTGACGTACTGCCTTCCATAGTTGAGAACATGCGCAACTGCATAATTTCCCACGGCGGGCGGGTGCTTTTTCAGACCCGCATGCGGGACCTGATAATAAGGGACGGCAGGGTTGCAGGCTGCATCTGCACGGACAAAGACGGCACAAGGCTTGAGCTTGATGGGCCTGTGATTCTTGCCCCGGGCAATGCTGCCCGCGATACCTTCAGGATGCTGGTTGACAGGAATATCGCCGTAGAGGCAAAGAGCCTTGCCATGGGTGTGAGGCTTGAGCATCCGCAGGCGCTTATAGACAGCATCCAGTACCACAGCCCTTCCGGAAGGCCCGAGGGGCTTCCCGCTGCCGAATACAGCTTCACCGAACAGGCAGGCGGCAGGGGAGTATACTCATTCTGCATGTGTCCCGGAGGTTTTGTTGTGCCTGCCGCATCCGATACCGACCAGGTTGTTGTCAACGGAATGAGTCCTTCCAACAGAGGCTCCAGATGGGCAAACAGCGGCATTGTCACGGAAGTGGACAAGGACTTCTTTGAAGGAGTGGCCCCTCTCAGGGTAATGGAGTTCCAGCAGGCACTTGAGCAGAGTACCTGGAGGGCATCAGGCTGCACACAGAAGGCTCCGGCACAGAGACTTACAGATTTTCTCAGGGGCAGAAAGAGCACGGACCTTCCGCGCTCCAGTTATGCCCCGGGTCTTACGGAATCAGACATGAACACCGTTCTTCCCGCCTTTATTGCAGAACCCTTGAAACAGGGGCTTCAGGCAATGGGCTCAAAAGCATACGGTTTTGTAACGGATGAGGCTCTGATAATAGGAAGTGAAACCAGAACAAGTTCTCCGGTCCGTATTGTCAGGGACCCTCAGACTCTTCAGAGCGTGAGCGTTAAGGACCTTTATCCCTGCGGGGAAGGGGCGGGCTACGCAGGCGGAATAGTCAGCGCCGCAGTTGACGGTATGAACTGCGCTCTGAGAATAATTATTGAGAAAAACCTTTCAGAGCAGAACGGCCTTGGTGATTGAGAAGTAAATCAGAAGAGACAGGGCATCCACAATGGTTGTGATGAACGGGCTTGCCATGACCGCAGGGTCAAAGCCAAGTTTCTTGGCCAGTATGGGAAGCGAACATC
>CAMZGJ010000087.1 GCA_947306375.1 uncultured Spirochaetales bacterium | reverse complement strand
GCGGTTCATATCTTGAAGGTTTTGAGAACGGCATGTGGAAGTTCCGCACCCCGGAAGGCCAGGTTCGTGAGTACCCTTCCTCTTAAAAATGACAAAAACAGCCACAAAATACCTTTTAAGCAATAAAGATTGCAGATGCAAATACAGGGGAAGGCCAAGACTTTGATACATATCCTCTGTATTCTCCGGGTTTTACTGAAAGAATCTCCTTCCCCATATCCTAATCAGGATACGGATCTGGTTTGTTATGCTCCTTAACTGTGCCTTTTTAACCACTTAAGGCGCGTATCATGCTAGTTGCTCGGCTTAACTATGTATTTTTGACCACTTAAGGCGCACATCTCCCTTAAACCTCACTATGAATATTATTTTTTATATTCGGCTTGCAGATACGGAAGAAGCATTTTCACAAGTTTGTAAACCATTGTCCCGGGTGCGGAAGCTGAAGGGGTTTTCCCCGCGTTATCCCGGTCAAGACGTTCAGCATTAGAAACTGCATTTGCAATGAAGGGTTGCAGTATTTCAAAAATATCATCACGATTCTTCCTGTACGTTCCCTTTCCAAGTTCAGTCAGTTTTTTCGAGAGTTTGGGCCAATAGTCCCTTCGATGAATATCAGAATGAAAATAACTGAAATGAAGCAGGAACCACAGTTCAATACACTGGTTTGACCACACTGCATGATAAATAGTCTCGCTGTTGGTTTCTTTATTACACAACTGCACAGTTTTGTTTACATTTTCCGGAGGAAAATCATCAGTATCAAAAATAATCCAGATATGCTTGTATACATTTGGACTTGCTTCAGCAAGCTTTCTCGCCTTTTCAAATAAGCTTATGGTACTTTCTCCCCGGCCATATATATCCATCCGGATTCTTCCGGGATAGTTCACATTGATTTGGTTCTTGAGAGCCTTAAAATAGGCAGGCTCAGTATCAGTTCCCTCTGAGACAATCAGATGGTACTCCGGCTGGATTTTTATATGCCTGTCTATTCTCGGTTTCATCCAGCTTTTACCAAGGTCGCTCTTCTTTTCAGGTTTAAGACTCACTCCCAACCCTCCGAGAGAATATTGGAAAGATATGGATCTGCTCCGTATCTACCTTCCAGATATTGTTTATCAAAAGCCAGAGTGGCCTTGATTCTCTCATTGTCCTCATTTCTGATTTCATACAGAGAATAGATTTCACTTCCGTGGTCGGAATTCTCCGCTGCAAACCATATTTCATCCCTTCTGAATACAGTATTTTTCATTGTCGACAGGTCATGAGATGTGAAGAGAAGTTGAGCCCCTTTCCTGTTTACAGTTTTATTCTTGAACAGAGAGATTACATATCTCAGGAGTTTCGGATGCAATTTGGCATCAAGTTCGTCAATAACAGTCAGCCTGCCTTCATCAAGGGCCTTAATAATCAGCGGGAGACAGGCAATGAGTTTTCTGGTACCGGCTGATTCATCATCGTAGAACAACTCATACTTTTTACCGTTTATTGTCCTTTGGGTAACCAGTGTCTTGTTTTCCTCGTCAAAATAGAAGTCATTCACAGCAATCCCCATGTCATTCAACGCCTGAATCGATTTCTCATAAATCCGGGGATCCTGAGTCAGATAAACCGTTCTGTCGACAGAGGGATTTGCAAAATTGATGGTATAGCAGGACTCAAACCAGTTCTGAACTTCCGCTATTACCGGAATATCATAGTTTATTGCCAGAAAAGACAGATAGGGCATCTTCGGGTTGACCTCTTTATTAATACTCGTCTTATTGATGCTTGAGCCAAGCTCTATCTTTGATTGTCTTCTTTCAAAAACAACTCCGGTCTTTTTTCCGCCTACTGATTTCCAATAAAGAGACTCATGTGCAATAGTATTGTCCGACAGCGACAGATTATATCTGTATTCAGTTCTGTTTTCCCGGAAAAAGACCTCAAACTCAGAGGGCTGATTTCTTGATTCCTCATCAAGCATATAGGGTGAACAATCAACCCTCTCCTGAATAACCGACTTTTCCCTGGCCTTGCCCATATCAAATACCGGTCCGGATACAGCAGAAATCAGACAACTCAAGGCCATCAGCAGATTAGACTTTCCTCCCCCGTTAGGACCATACACAACTTCAACAGGAAGAAGGGAAGTCCCATCTGTATCATTTATCAGAGATTCTTTGAACTCCGGGATGGCAGTGGCCCGGAAATCAAGTACTGTCTCTTCCTTGTAAGACCTGAAGTTTTTGAAGGTAAACTGACAAAGCATTGGAAATCCTCCCCTTTCTCAGTCTCAAATATAACTGACAATACGGCATAAATCAAGTTTTATACCTACTTTTCGGAAATTATTTTTCTTAAACTTAATATATAACCCGTATTTTGGCTTTTTATAATCTCTCAGACACTCAGTATATTATCCAGGCAAATGAGCAGCTCCTGTTCCGCCTGTCCGTTGTTCTGAATTAACCTCACCGGGCATGAATAGGAAGCGGGGTTTACATCTTCCTGGACTTTGTTGCGCCTTTCAAACTCCTCTTCGGAGAGGTGTCTTTGATTCAGGGCTCTTTCCTTGCGGATCTCATACGGGGCGTCCACAAAGATTATGAAGGAGCACAGAGAGTCAAAGCCCGCTCTGTTGAGCAGGGCCCCGTTGATCACAAGGTCAAACGGGTAGGCCTTAATCTTTTCTTTCAGCTCCGGGTAAATAATGTCCTCAAGCTGTTTCAGGGCCCCGGGGTTGTTGAAAACCTTTTGTGCCAGTTCCCCGGAGTCCGTGGTGCCGAAGGTGTTGAAAATATCGGTGCGCTTTGCGCGCCTTATCTTCTCCGCCTCCCGGTCAAGGTCCCAGACCTCAAAACCCCGGGAAGAGAGAAGGCGTCCTATGTGGTTCTTTCCGCTGCAGATTTTACCCGTAAGACCAATGACCATCAGTGAAGCTCTCCCCACCTCTTGCCGGTCTCAATGCTGACTCTCAGGGGTATTGAGAGTTTGACCGCACTTTCCATTTCGGTTCTGACAAGGTCTTTAACCGTTTCAATCTCCTCATCAGGAACTTCCAGAATAACCTCGTCATGCACCTGAAGAAGAAGCCTTGTCTTAAGGTTTTTGGCCTTCAGCGCCTTGTCTATATTAATCATGGCAATTTTGACAATCTCCGCGGCGCTGCCCTGGATGACAGAGTTCACTGCAATGCGCTCGGAAGCCTGGCGCACGGTGCGGTTGGAACTGTTTATGTCAGGCACGCTTCTCCTGTGTCCCATCTGGGTGGTGACAAAGCCTTCCTTCTCCGCCCCGTCAATTGTCTCCTTGATAAAGTTTGAAACTCCGCTGTAGCGCTCAAAGTAGGTGTCTATGAAGCCCTGGGCATCCTTGCGGGAAATGCCAAGGTCTCCGGCAAGGCGGAAGGCTGACATGCCGTAGATAACACCGAAGTTGATTGTCTTTGCAATGCGGCGCTGGGCAGGAGAAACCTCAGCCGGGCTTACATTGAAGATAAGGGCGGCTGTCTGACGGTGAACGTCATCCGCATGTACAAAGGCCTTGCAAAGCTCTTCATCCTTTGACACATGTGCAAGAACGGCAAGCTCAATCTGGGCATAGTCCGCTGAAAGCAGTGTGCAGCCCTCTTTGGCAACAAAGGCGTTTCTTATTCTCCTGCCTTCCTCCGTGCGGATGGGTATGTTCTGCAGATTGGGGTTCTTGCTGGAAAGTCTTCCCGTGGCGGTTCCCGTCTGAAGAAACGTTGTGTGTATGCGCCCCTCCAGGTCCACCTGGTTGGGAAGAGTGAGAACATAAGTGTTCAGAAGCTTGCTCATGGCCCTGTAGCGCAGAATCAGTGCGGGCACCGGGTCCTCAGTGCGGGCAGCCAGATCCTCAAGAACATCTGAGTCGGTTGAGAAACCGCTTTTGGTCTTCTTGCCCGTGGGCAGTTCCCTGTCCACAAAGAGCACCTGCTGAAGCTGTGAGGGGGAGTTGAGATTGAACTTCTGACCGCAGAGGGTGTAGATATCCTGCTCCGTTTTGGCAATTCCCTCCTTAAGCTCCCGTGCATAGTCATTGAGCGTAGGGCTGTCCAGAAGAATGCCGTTGCTCTCCATCTGGTGAAGCACGCTTAAAAGCGGCATCTCCATCTCCTCAAAGAGGTTGTACAGACCGTTCTTTTTAAGCTCTGCATAAAGTATGGGACAGAGGGTTTTAATCTTCTCCTCTGCCGTGCTTACTGCCTCAGAACGGCAGTACTTCATGTAAATGTCTTCTACCGTGTAGCGTCCGTAGCCGCTGTCCAGAAGCCAGGCGGCAATCATTACGTCAAACAGAGGCTTGTCCGTCTGCGGGTAGTTGTTCTTAAGGTCAAATCCTGCAAAAAAGTCAGGAACCGGCTCCGGGGGAGCCCCTGACTCAACAGGCTCAACGGCAGGCGCAGATGCCGGTACTGCCTGTACCTTTGGCGCACTCACCTTGCCTCCGCCCATCCTGTTTGCAAAGGCAGACAGGCGCTCGGAGCCCAGAAGGCGGAAGGAAGACACCCCGCCCTGCCAGTCAATGCTGTCAGTCAGGGCGCTCTGAATATCCATCTGCTGTTCCGTGAGAACATTATCCTTCAGTTTTATCAGTGTCCTGGAAAGTTCAACATTGTCCTTTGCCGCCTCAAGCTTTGTCTTCAAGCTGCCCTTCATGGAATCAAGGTTTGCATAGGCGTTGTCCAGGGTGCCCCACTCCTTTAAAAGAGTCACCGCGCCCTTTTCCCCTATTCCGGCAATGCCGGGCACGTTGTCTGAGCTGTCTCCCAGGATGGTAAGGTAGTCCACAATCTGATCCGGC
>CAMZGJ010000086.1 GCA_947306375.1 uncultured Spirochaetales bacterium | reverse complement strand
GTGTTTTTCATTCCTCCAGGCGGAACTGTTCAGCCTGAGAGGCATATTTTTGTCTTTCCAGGCTGAACTCGCTGCTTTTTCCTGCATTTTAAAATAGAAATACCGGTGGGCGGGATTTATTACAGGCAAAAAGAAGCGGGGCATGAGACATCGCTAAAGTCGTGTCTCACTGCCCCGTTGAGTTTTGCGCTCGGCAGGACTCGCTTTTTGCTCCCGGAAGTCCGCAAAACGCCGCCTCCGCTGTGCAACCCTGCGCCGGCTCGGCTTGCACTTAACGCTCCGGTTCTCGTCCATTATCCCCTATAACCACAATTTAAGGCAGGAGATGAAGGCATCGTTCATGCCTCTCATCCCCTGACTTAAATTGCGCTCGGCAGGACTCGAACCTGTAACCCTCGGATCCGAAGTCCGATGCTCTATCCAATTGAGCTACGGGCGCATAACTACACTATAATGATGATAATGGTTAAAAGGGTATAAAAAAAGGGTGGAAGACGGGACTCGAACCCGCGACAACCAGATCCACAATCTGGCGCTCTACCAACTGAACTACTTCCACCATGTTGTGCCTGTGTAGGATGAACCAAAACAGGACTTGTGTCAATAACGCATTTTCTTCTCAAAGAAGTCAAAAACCTTTGAGACAACACCGTTCATCACAAAGTAGAAAACACCTGCAATAAAGATGGGGGTTACCGAGAACATACGGGCGCTTGCAGTCTGTGCCGTCCGGAACAGCTCTGCAATACCTATGGTCTGGGCAAGCGCGGTGTCTTTGACAAGGGTTACAACCTCATTGCCTATGGACGGAAAAACGGTGCGGATAACCTGCGGGAGCTTGACGTAGAAGAACTCGTCGGCCCTGTTGAGGCCCAGAACATAGCAGGCCTCGTGCTGGCCGGGATCTATACTCTGAAGGCCCCCGCGGTAGATTTCCGCAAAATAGGCGCTGTAGTTGATTACAAAAGCAACAATACAGGCCGTGAATCTTGAATAAGTTACGCCGAAGATGTAGTACGGCGCAAAATAGACAAAGATAAGCTGCAGAATAAGAGGTGTTCCGCGCATTATCATAATGTAAATGTTTACCGGAACACTGATTATCTTAAATCTGCTCATCTTCCCGGCCGCCACTACAAAGCCGAGCGGCAGGGAAAAAATGAGCGTAAGAAAGAATATCCTGAGCGACTGGCCGGTACTGGCCAGAATCTGCAGCGTAACCTGTCCCATCAAAAAAACCCGGAATCAGATTATTTTTCAATAATGGTAATGTCGCCGCCGAACCACTTTGTGGCAATCTGTGCCATAGTGCCGTCCTTTGCCATAGCCTTCATCTGGGCGTTTACGGCATCGGCAAGCTTCAGCTCGCCAAGGCGGAAGCCAACTGCAAACAGCTCGTCTGCAAGTGACTCGTCAAGAATTCTCATGGGTGTCTTTGTCTTGGCAATCTCATAGTTTGCGACCAGAACGTCCAGAACAACTGCGTCAACGCCACCTACCTCAAGGTCCATAAGGGCCATCAGGTTGTCCTTGAACTCAACAATGTTCTTAACGGACTTCTTGAAATCCGGTGTGCCGTCAATTGCCTCACCTGCGGAAGAACCGGCCTGAACACCGATTGTCTTGCCTGCAAGGTCTGCAAGGCTCTTGTAGTTTGACTTGTCCAGAACAACCACAACCTGTGCGTTCTTAACATAGGGATCACTGAAAGTGACCTGGGTTCTGCGTTCCTCCGTGGCGGTAAAGCCGTTCCAGATGCAGTCAATCTGCTTTGAGTTCAGTTCCATGTCCTTTGCGTTCCAGTCAATGGGCTGAAGAACAAGCTCAACGCCCATTCTCTTGCAGACTTCACGTGCAACGTCAATGTCAAAACCCACAATCTGGTTGTTCTCATCCCTGTAACCGAACGGAGGGAAGGAATCATCAAGACCGAGCACAAAAGTACCCTTCTTGGTAATGTATTCAAGGCTGTTGTCTGCTCTTTCCTTTGCACCGGCTGCAAAAACCGATGTAAGAGCCATGATAAGTACGAGTGCAATAACAGTAAGTTTCTTCATATTTTTTATCCTCTCATGTAATTCCCGCACGGGAATACATATATAAATAATGATTTTTAAAGATTTAAGGAATATACATTCCCCGTTTTGCCTGCAGTTTTTATAAATTGATTATTAAAAAGAAATACACACACCCTCACTGGGCGTGGTGGAGATGGTGATGGAGGGCATGGTTTGTTCTGCAGCATGAATTACATGTATTGCATGTGTTTGCCATAAACTTGTCCTCCTGTCTGAAAGTATTTGTTGGTGTTACTGTACATCAATACAAAAAACGTGTAAATACTTTTTTTCATGAAATTGCATAAATTTTCAGAATTTATTGAAAAATGCAAAAAAACTCCCCTGTCCAATATCAATAATATATAGACAGGAGAGTTCTGATACGCCGGTCCGGCATGGGACCGCACACTCTCAAATCAGAGAGATGTCATCCACAGACCGTGCAGATTGCAGTATGCATAAACTGCAACGGGCTTCTCACCTTCAACAAGTGCAAACTTTGTGCAGGGAGCCTCGCCGGCCTTGAGGGCGTTTCTCTTCACACCCATTGAAGTTTCAAGAACAACCCATTCAATGAGGTGCTCAACCGTCATGGGATGTGCAACAGATCCAACGTTCACAACAACTTCGTTGCCGGAAACTTTGACATCGGGAACATGTTTCTCCTTGGCAGCATCCACTGTATTGGGCTTGAGCACAGTCATGGGCTCACCGCAGCACACCGGATTGTTCTTGTCATTTACGGATTCAACAATGTTGCCGCACTTCTTGCAAAAATAAAACTTTACCATATAAAACTCCGTAAACTCATGATAGCCCAGTTCACATGCCAAGTCAAATTCTTCCCTGCCCCGGCGGGCCTGAGAATATCGCCGGCGTAAGACCGGCGATACACGTATCAAAACAAATTTTTGTATAAAAATGCAAAAAAGTTGCATAAAGGTATGGACATAAAATCAAAAAGATGTCAGTATCTGTGTCATGCAGAATAATTTCTGCAAAAATATACAGAAAAACAAGAGAAAATGCATAACAAAATGCATATCAGGAGAATTATTATGAAAAAAATTACAATTTTGCTTCTTGCAGCACTCATCTGCATGGTTCCGCTTTTCGCAGGCGGCGCCAAGGAGAACGCAGCAGTTGCCTCTGACACAGTGGCAGCCAAGCTGGGCATCAAGACAGTAACTCCGGGCGTGTTCACAGTAGCAACATCACCCGACTTCGCACCCTATGAATTCTATTCAATCGGCGCAGACGGCACACCCACACTGGCAGGATTTGACATCTCACTGGCACAGTACATTGCAGACTACCTTGGCCTCAAGCTTGAGATCATTCCCATGGACTTTGACGGAACAATCATGGAAGTTCAGCAGAAAAACGTAGACGCAGGCATGGCCGGCTACTCACCCTCTCCGGACAGGGCCGAGGCAATGGAATTCTCAGCAGTCTATTACACAGGCGGACAGTCATTCGTAACAACAAAGGCAAATGCGTCCAAGTTCCAGAGCCTTGCAGACACAAACAATGCAAAGATGAAGATAGGTGCACAGATCGGATCAATCCAGGTCGGACTTGCACAGGAGAACTCACCCAAGGCTGACATAGTACAGCTGAGCAAGGTAACAGACATAATTGCAGAGCTGCTCAACGGCTCACTTGACGGCGCCTACATTGAAACAGCAGTTGCAGAGTCCTATGCAAAGAATTACACGGATCTTGCAATTGTCCTGCCCGTTCCCTATGACCAGGAAGGTTCGGTTGTTGGAATCTCCAAGGGCAACCTTGCACTTCTGGAAGGCGTGAACCAGGCCATTGCACAGGCACTTTCAGACGGCAGCATGGGCAAGTTCATTGAACAGGCAAACGAACTTGCAACAGGAAACATCATTGAAGGCCTTCTGAACTGAGAGGCACTGAAAGATGTTTTCCTCAGCAGGATTTGCAAAAACCTGGCAATACATCGAGCTATTCAAGCAGGGACTGATAACGACACTGTCGTTGTCAGCCCTTACTGTTATATTCGGATTCATTCTTGCCCTGATAATAGCCCTCATCAGACTGTCCAAACTCAGACCGTTTGACTGGCTTGCCACCGCATACGTGGAGGTATTCAGGGCAACACCCATGCTGGTACAACTCTTTGTCATCTACTATGTGGTCTTCGGCGGAATAACGCTCCCCTCATTCAAGCTCTTCGGCTTCATCCGCTTCGAGCGCTTCCTGCCCGGCGTTGTGGCACTGTCCATGAACTCCGGCGCATATCTGTCAGAGATAATCAGAGCCGGCATTCAGAGCATAGACATAGGCCAGACGGAGGCCGCCCGCTCACTGGGCATGACCCGCAGCATGACCATGAAGCAGATTATACTGCCTCAGGCGATCAAGAACATACTGCCGGCAATAGCAAATGAATTTGTCACTATAATCAAAGAGTCATCAATCTGTTACACTATAGGTGTGCAGGAAATAATGTACGCGGTAAACGCCACCAAGGGCGCCACATACAGAATTGCCGAGCCGCTCATCATAGCAACGGCCGTCTACTTCTGTCTGACGTTCCCCACCAGCAAGATAATCGCATACTTTGAAAGGAGGATGAGCCGTGGCGACAAGAGATAACGTAAAAACCACAAAACCCGCAGAACCCATGGAAGAGCTTATCCGGGTCACAGACCTCAAGAAACACTACAAGGAAGGAGAGCTCAAGGCCCTTGACGGCGTCTCCACCACCATCAACAAAGGCGACGTCCTGGTCATAATAGGCCCCTCCGGAAGCGGCAAGTCCACCTTCCTCAGAAGCCTCAACCTCCTGG
>CAMZGJ010000085.1 GCA_947306375.1 uncultured Spirochaetales bacterium | reverse complement strand
GACGCAGGACGGCGCCTTGGCCGATGCCCTCAGCACTGCGCTCTTCTGCATGGACAGGGACAGTGCTCTTTCCCTGCTGGAGAAGCTTAGAAGGGAAGGCACGGAGGTTGAGGTTCTGTTCATAACGGAAGACGGAGAGAGAATATGCACAGAGGGCTTTGAGAAGCTTCTGGTGCAGTAGGAGGAAGAGATGAAATTCAAAAAGGCAGATCTGATTCTTGTGGCCTTCCTCCTCATTGCAACTGCTCTCTCTTTCATATTGATCAGGGCAAACAGCACGGACGGCGCCTATGTTACAGTCTGGGTTGAGGGAGCCCCAACACAGAAGTACAGACTTTCCAAAAACGGAACATACGTACTCAACGGCGGAACAAACACAATGGTCATACAGGACGGCAAGGTGCATATGGAAGATGCAGACTGTCCCGACAAACTGTGCATCCACATGGGTACAATCTCATATACCGGGCAGGCCATAATCTGCCTTCCCAACAAGCTGGTTCTCACAATTGAGGGAGTACCGGGGGAGACTGATTTATGAGAGGAGCATCAAAGGCAAAGAGGATTGCCTATCTTTCAGTAATAACGGCACTTGCAATGGTTCTTTCATACCTTGAAAGCCTTTTCCCGCCCCTTGTGGCGGTGCCCGGAGTCAAGGTTGGACTGGCAAATATCGCCGTGGTTTTTGCTCTCTACAAGCTGGGTTTCAGCCAGGCATGCACAGTGTCCGTGCTCAGGGTCTTTCTGGTATCGGTGCTTTTCGGAAGCGCCGTAAGTCTTTCCTACAGCGGAGCCGGGGCCGTGGTCAGCCTGCTGGGCATGTTTTTCCTGAAAAGGACGGGCGTTTTCTCAGTTCCCGCCGTCAGTATAAGCGGGGCCGTGCTTCACAACCTGGCCCAGACGGCCATTGCCTGCATAATGCTTGATACCTCGGTTCTCAAATACTACATTCCGGTGCTCCTCCTGACAGGTATTGCAGCCGGTGTGGTCATAGGTCTTGTTGCCGCCGTGCTAATAGAAAGGGTGGATGTTCAATGGGAGCAGTAATCAGGGCCCGCGGCATCTGCACCTCATACAGAACAGGCTTCGGTTTAAGGAACATATCCTTTGAAATAGAGGAGGGCTCCTTTGTCTGCATTACCGGCCCCAACGGAGGCGGTAAATCCACCCTTGCAAAGGTCCTTAACGGCCTTGTTTCTCTTACCGGCGGCACCCTTGAGGTGTGCGGTCTTGATGTGAATGATGAAAACAACCTTGACGGGGTGAGAAGGCAGCTTGGTCTTGTGTTTCAGAATCCTGACAACCAGATAGTTTCCGTTGTTGTGAAGGAGGATGTGGCATTCGGGCCGTGCAACATAGGCCTTGAGCCTGAGGAGGTTGCAAAACGCACCTCTGAAGCGCTTTCCCTTGTGGGAATGAGTGAATACGCCTCAAGTCCTGTAACAGCGCTCTCCGGCGGTCAGAAACAGCTTGTAAGCCTTGCCGGCATTCTTGCCTTCAGACCGCGCATCATGGTCCTGGATGAGATTACATCCATGATAGACCCTGTTGAGAGAAGAAAGATTCTGAGTATACTCAAAGATCTTGTTAAAAACCATGGTATCACGGTGCTTTTCATAACCCATCGTTTTGAGGAGTGTCTGGCTGCAGACAGGCTTTTGTACATAGAGGACGGAGTTTTGGTTGCTGACGGAAGACCGGAAGATGTTCTGAGGTCTGTTATAAAAGCTTCTGACAGGAGGGAAGAGAATGCGTGACGTGACGTTCGGGCGCTACTATCCCTCAAAAGGGCCTCTGCATGAGCTTAACGCCGCCCTCAAACTGCTGTTCTTGGTTCTCTATATTATAAGTCTTTTTATTTCTGTAAGTTATACAGGTCTTTGCGTCTGCATAATCTTTATATTTCTCTGCATTATTGTAAGCCGTGTTCCGTTTAAGTCCGTGCTCAGAAGTTTCAGAAGCATGATAATACTGGCCTTTGTCTCATCTGTAATAGTCTGTCTGACACATGCTGACAACGGGGCCCTTGCCGCATTTACAGTGTTCGTGCGCCTGACATGTGCACTCTGTGTTTCGGCCCTGCTCACCCTTACCACAACACCCTCGGAGGTTGCGGACGGAATTCAGAGCAGTCTTTCCTTTCTCAGAGTATTCCATATCCCGGTGCAGGACATAGCTCTGTCCGTATCAATAACACTTCACTTCATCCCTGTTCTTCAGGAGGAGGCGGAGAAGATATACAACGCCCAGAAATCAAGGGGAGCGGACTTTTCAGGAAACCTTGCAAAAAAGGCTTCCTCCGTTGTGTCTATACTTGTTCCGCTGTTTGCATCTGCATTCAGGCGTGCGGGAGAACTTGCTGACTCTATGGAAAGCCGCTGCTACGGCTCAGGTCCGGAGCGCACAAGGTTGCACAGTGCCGGCATACATGAGGCAGATGTGCTTGCATCACTTTTGTTTGCCTCTTATTTTCTGTTTACAATCAGTGTGAGGCTTCTGCTATGGTAATACGCTTTGATAACGTTTCCCATATCTACGGCCCCGGTACACTGTTTGAGAAAAAAGCCCTCTCCGGTATAAATCTTTGTGTGGAGAAGGGAGATTCCCTCTGTATATGCGGTAAGACGGGAAGCGGTAAAACCACACTGATTAAGCACATTAACGGTCTTCTCAAGCCATCTTCCGGAGAGGTGAAAACGGAGGGTTTTGCAGGTCTTGTTTTTCAGTTTCCGGAAGACCAGCTCTTTGCTCCCACCGTCATTGAGGATGTTATGTTCGGTCCCCTGAACATGGGAAAGAGCAGGGGGGAAGCCCGTGCCGCGGCAGAGGAAGCCCTGGCCCGTGCGGGAATGGAGTCTCAGTTCTATGACAGAAATCCGTTCACGCTCTCGGGCGGTCAGAAGCGTCTTGCCGCCCTGGCCGGTGTTCTTGCAATGAAGCCTCAGATTCTTGTTCTGGATGAGCCTACAGCCGGTCTGGATTTCAGATCTTCTGCATCTCTTCTCAAGCTGCTGCACCACCTCAACAGTGAGGGTGTTACCGTCATTGCAGTTACCCATGAGATGAATCTGGCACGGGATTACTTCTCAAAACTCCTTATTCTGGACAGCGGACATGCTGTATGGAACGGAAACACAGCAGATGCCTTCTGTGCCGGGAACAGGGAACTGATTGAGCATGCGGGTCTTGAAATGCCTCAGGACAATGAAATAGAGTTCTTGTTAAGATAAAAGCAGGTACGGAAAATGTTCGGATATACAAGAAAAGCACAGTACCATGAGACTGACAAGATGGGGATAATCCATCACTCCAACTACATCAAATGGATGGAAGAGGCCAGAATTGCCCTTCTTGAAGAGCTGGGCATGGGTTTTGCCGGCATTGAGGAAGGCGGGGTAGTTTCTCCAGTTGTAAGCGTGGGCGTGGATTACAAACACCCTGTTTACTTCGGAGATGAGGTTGAGATCTCCGTTGCGGTCACCGGTTTCACCGGTATCAAACTTGAGCTTTCCTACAGTTTCTTTAACAGAACGCGAAACTGCGTCTGTGCTCTTGGCACATCCAAACACTGCTTTGTCAGGGGAGACAGAATAATCTCACTTAAAAAAGAACTTCCGGCTCTTTATGAGGCCGTCTGTTCCTACATGGACTCCTGCAAATCCGGGTCCGGGAGTGCACAATGAGCCGTCTTCTGATAATTAATCCGGGCTCCACATCCACCAAGATAAGTGTCTTTGATGATGAGAGGGAGGTCTTCACCCAAAGCGTTTTCCACGATGCTCCCGAGCTGCTGAAATACCCGTCCACAAATGCCCAGATGCCTTTCAGGGAAAAGGTAATCAGGGAAATTCTGGATTCCCGCGGTATAGACATACGTTCAATTGATGTCTGGGTTGGCAGGGGAGGCTGTGCCTGTTCCCAGAAAGCCGGAGTAATGGAGATAGATTCCCGTCTGGTTGAGGATACGGCTGCAGACAAGGGAGGAAGCGACCACCCTGCAAAACTTGGTGTAATGCTTGCTTACAAGTTGTGCTCGGAGTACGGCGGAAAGATGTACACGCTCAATCCCACAAACGTTGATGAACTGTGTGATAGTGCAAGGATTACCGGCATTGCCGGGCTTTACAGAAGGGCTCAGACACATGTTCTGAACCAGAAGGCCGTGGCCCGGGTCCACGCACTTAAACTGGGCAGGAATTACAATGACTGCAACTTCATTGTCTGCCACATAGACGGCGGAATAACCGTCACTGCCCACAGTAAGGGCAAAATGACTGACAGCACTGAGGGTGCAGGCGGAGACGGACCTTTTTCTCCTACAAGGCTGGGAAGTATTCCCGTCATGGAGGTGGCAAAGTACCTTGAAAACCACACTGTGGAAGAATTAAAGGCCATGTGTTCGCGCTCAGGAGGCTTTGTAAGCCATTTCGGAACCTCAAATGCTGATACTATCCATGCAATGGTTGAGGCCGGAAATCCCAAGGCATGCACAGTGTGGAATGCAATGGTCTACCAGATCTGCAAGTCCGTAGGTGCAATGGCCGCCGTTCTTGACGGAAAGGTTGATTCAATAATACTGACAGGCGGTCTTGTGCGATTTAAGGACATTGTGGAGACAATTGAGACAAAATGCTCATGGATTGCTCCTGTTGTCTGTTATCCCGGAGAGATGGAACAGGAGGAGATGGCCCGTGCAGTTCTTCAGGTCCTTCAGGGAAGAAAGCAGGCTTTCAGATACTCCGGCATTCCCGTGTTCACCGGCTTTGCGTGGTAAAAAAAATACCACAGCGGGGGAACCCGTGTGGTACTTACTCGGCAGAAAACCTTTAATCAGACAAGCTTCTCAACCTTACCGGCTCTGAGACATCTTGTGCAGACCTTGA
>CAMZGJ010000084.1 GCA_947306375.1 uncultured Spirochaetales bacterium | reverse complement strand
TCTTCATTTCTTCTTACCGTATTTGCAAACTGCTGGGGAAGCTCCATGAAACAACCCTGGCAGATAATTCCGTGAAGAGGAACAACGCCCAATCCGGCCTTGTTTCTGATAATCCTTTCAAACTTGAAAAGGAGGTTTGCCGGAAGGTCCTTGGAAAGCTCTGCTCTTTCAGCGTTCAGCTTGTCCAGAATCTCCTGCTGCTCTGCAATGAGGCTGTCCTTCTTCTTGATCTCCTCATTGACTTCCTCTTCCTGGGCCTTTACCATCTCTTCCTGGACGGCAAGCTTAGCCTCAAGGTCTGCAAGGTACTTCTGCTTTGCGTTCTTGTTCTTGAAAAGGGTCTGCTCAACAATAGCGGCATCTCTTATTTCCTTTTCATTGTTCTCGCTTTCACGGACAAGGGTTGCGCTCTCCATTGCGGATTCCCTGGCTTCCCTCTCCTTGCCGGCTTCAATATATCTTCTGTTCAGCTCTTCAAGCTCTGCGCGTACCTGATCACACTTTTCACTCATATCAAGGTAGTTGATCTTTGTCTTCTGAAGGACAATCTGCTTGTCTTCCAGATCCCGGGGTATTTCCCTGATCCTGTCCTCAATGATGAAAACCTGGGCAAGTACATCCTGAAGTTTCTTCAGGGTATCATAATTAACGCTCATGCAGCCTCCAATTTATACATAATCCTTGAGTTTCTTGGCTCTCTTGGGATGTCTCAGTCTTCTGAGTGCCTTGGCCTCAATCTGTCTTATTCTTTCTCTGGTTACCTTAAAATACAACCCAACTTCTTCCAATGTCAATGAGTATCCGTCTTCCAGTCCGAAGCGCATTTTCAGTACCTCAAGTTCCCTTGCCGGGAGCGTTGAAAGCACCTCTCTCAGCTCCTCCTGAAGAAGGGCGTAAGAGGTCTGGGTTGCAGGATTCTCAACATCCTTGTCCTCAATGAAGTCGGAAAGAAGTGAATCCTCTTCCTCGCCCACGGGAGTCTCAAGGCTGATGGGTTCCC
Organism: uncultured Spirochaetales bacterium; assembly: GCA_947306375.1. Lineage (GTDB taxonomy): Bacteria > Spirochaetota > Spirochaetia > Sphaerochaetales > Sphaerochaetaceae > RUG14846. Next base: position 3,966 of record CAMZGJ010000084.1, on the reverse strand, counting down.
TTGCAACGTTCTTGACCGTCTTGACCTTGCTTGCAGGCCAGCCCAGTTTCTGGGCAATTTCCTCATCGGTGGGCTCTCTGCCCAGCGTCTGCATGAGCATTCTGGACTCTCTGACAACCTTGTTTATCTGCTCAATCATGTGGACCGGAACTCTTATTGTTCTGGCCTGGTCGGAGATACTTCTTGTAATTGCCTGTCTGATCCACCATGTTGCGTATGTTGAGAACTTGAAGCCCTTTCTGTACTCAAACTTCTCAACCGCCTTGATAAGACCTATGTTTCCTTCCTGAATCAGGTCAAAGAAATGCAGGCCTCTGTTGGTGTATTTCTTGGCAATAGACACAACAAGTCTCAGGTTGGCCTGAATGAGCCTGTCCTTTGCAGTCTTGAGCATTTCCATGCCGCGCTTTATCTCGTTGGCCTGTTCAAGAATCACGTCACAGCTGTCCTCAAAATCAAACTCAATGTTTCTGAGGCTTCTGACCGTGTTCTGATAGCTTGTGGTAAGTTCCCTTATCTCATCAAAGGACATCTTCAGCTGTTCTTCAACCTCTCCCCTCTTGCTGGCGGTTGAAAGGTTTCTGGAAAGCTGTCTCACTTCCTTTATGCTGGATATCTGGAGCTTGGACTCAAGCATGGCCTTGTTGTTCTTAAGGGTGTTTATTTCCTTCTCCGCATTGATGAAGCGGTCAGTGAACATTGTAATTTCCTCCGGCTGGAGGATAATGTTGGAAAGCTTCTTGAGAAGAACAGCCTTCTTCTTTGCAAGCTCATCGTTGTATAGAACCTCTTCACCCGAGGCAAGCTTTGTCTGCTTCAACTCCTCATAGTTCTTTAACTGGCTCTGGAACTCCTTCAGGGATTCCTTGTAGAAGGTGGCATATCTCTTCTGTTCCTGGATAAGCTCCTTCTGGTCCTTTGCGTTGTAGTCCTCTGCCTCCTCGTACTTAGTGTTGAGTTTCACAAGTATCTGAGAGAAGCATGTGATTATAATTCCGGACTTGTGTATTACGTTTGTAATAATCTCGGAGCCCTCTTCCATCTGCTTTGAGAGGTTTACCTCCTCATCTGCAGTAAGAAGATTCTCCTTGCCTATTTCCCTGAGGTAGAGTCTTATTGGATCGTCCGAGCCAGCGTCTCCCTTGTCCGTGGTAAGGACTGCAGGTCTGTGAACGCTGTCCACGCTCTCATCTATGTTGGAGATGGAATCCATGGCGTTGTAGGCGCCGTCTTCTGAATTCTCAAGGATGAATGACTTTGTATAGGAATCCTTGTCGTTTATCTCCTCATACTCGTCTTCCTCTTCCTCGTCCTCATCCTCATTTTCGGATTCTACGGCATAGAGCTCTGAGTCCGTGGGTTCAACAAGATCAAGGGTATCAGCCTCAACCATTTCCTCGTCATCGGAACCGTCATCAAGGAGGTCATCTTCCTCCTCGTCCAAGTCCTCCATGTCCTCACCGGTGGGCTCATCCGGATATTCATCAGCGGAAGCCTCTGATTCGGAAATAAGAAGGTTCCTCTTTTTCAGTTCCTGGGAGTAGTATTCAAAATCCACATCTATATCTACATGTGCTGCGAGAAGATATTCCTTCAAGTCGGAGATTGTGAACTGATTCTCGTTCTGTGCGGAGTAAATCAGTTTGTCCAGTATCTCCTGTCTGTTATCTCTTTCTTCGTCCATCTTTATCCAATCCCTCAATTTCTCTTAAGCGCAAGTATTTCCCTGTCCAGGTCCTGCAGTGTCTCAACCAGCGTAAGCATCTGCTGTTCCGAGATGCCGTCCATTCCGCCGTGGCTGATAAGTGCCTGAACCCTGCGCTTCTTCTCAAAAAGCCTTTCTGTAAGTATTGCGGCCACGGCATCCTCAACCGCATCATTTAAATCCGGCGGTGTGAACATTCCGGTACTGAAGGACTCCACAACCAGCTGTTTCAATTCCTCATTTCCTATCATCTGAAGTATGAGGTCCGTATCCTTAACCCCTTCCCTGCAGGCATTCTCCAGTGCGGCATACAGTTGCTGTGCATCCGGGTCTGTCAGGTAATCGATTCTAACTCTGGTTCTGAAGCCGTCAAACTCAGTTCTGTTGTTCATGAGCAGCAGCATCGCATTAAGATCACGCGAAATATTAAGCAGGCTTCTTTTTCTGTATGTACGGGCTGTTTCTTCTGTGTCAGTTGCCGTTCTCTCTGTCTTCTGCCTTGCGTAATCATTTAAAATCTGTTCCTCGGAAACTCCAAGTTCCTCGGCAAGGTATTTTATATAGCCCTGACGCTCTATTGATGAGGTAGTTGCGTCAAGGTATGGTTTAACCTCCTTGAATACAGAAGTTTTGCTTTTGGGCTGACGTAAATCATACTTTTTTTTGGCAGAATGTACAAGATAAGAAAACCCCGTAATTGAACTGTTGCAAGCATTTACCAGGGCCTCTGCACCCTGTTCCTCAAGCATCTGTGAGGCATCTTTTGCGCTTGTCAGGGAAATGACCCTGTTTTCTATGTCATTCTGCTGGCAAAGAAGCAGAGCTTTCTTTGTTGCTTCCTGCCCTGCGCTGTCTGAATCAAAGAGAATATAGGCCCTTCTGCACCAGCGTTTGAGAAGCTGTGTCTGCTCTGCCGTGAAAGAAGTTCCAAGCGGTGCAACTGCATATCCCAGGCCTGCCTGATGAAGAGAAATAACATCGAAGTTTCCCTCGCACAGTATAACCTCTTCCCTCTCCTTGAACTGTGGAAGACTCTCATAAAGACCAAAGAGTATATGCCTCTTGCTGTAAAGCATTGTCTCTCCGGAGTTCTTGTATTTTGCCTTGTCCGTACCGCTCATATCCCGGCCGCTGAAGGCAACCACATCTCCCTGCCATGTTCTTATGGGAAATAGAAATCTGTTTCGGAAAAACGGATAGAAATCTTCTGTACCCTTTGAAAACAGACCGCTCTCCCTGAGCAGTTCATCCGAGTATCCGTTCTTGTGAAGAAGGTTGTAGATCTTATCCTGGCTGTCCGGAGCAAAGCCCAGCTTGAACTTTTCACAGGTCTGCGCGCTGATTCCGCGCTTAGTCATATATTCACGGGCCTGTGCGGCATACGGTTGGGTCAGAAGTATGCTGTGGAAGGAATCTGCAATTCTGTTGTACAGTTCCTGAATGCTCTTCTTTCGGTTGCTCTGCTCTCTGTCCCTTTCGGTTTCAACCTGAAGCTCAACATTGGCCTTCTTTGCAAGTATCTCAACGGCTTCCTTGAACTCCACATGCTCAATTTCCATTATAAAATCAAACATTCCGCCGCCTTTTCCGCAGCCGAAGCACTTATAGAAACCTCCGTCATCCTTTACTGTGAACGATGGAGTTTTCTCATGGTGGAAGGGACACAGACCCCAGTGCCTGTCTCCCTTTCTGGTAAGACGGACATACGGTGATACCACTTCACTGATTGTGAGCCTGTTTTTAATCTGTTCAATTACACTCTCTGAGTATAAAGGCATACTTCTCCACGCACTTTATAAGATAACAACGGGATTGTTGGAAAGTCTAGTGGCAAGGGCATTTTCAATATCTTCTTTGCTGTGAAATTCTCCCCTGTTTATGCCCGGACAGGAGTTTCCCTCCTCCTTCCATGTCTGCGGGCTTTCCAGTATATGAGACCAGAACGGATATGTGGCGCACTGGACGGGCCTGTACTGATAAACCGCACATCCCTTTTCAGTAAGGAAAATACAGTCATAATTCTTCTTTTCCTTCAGGGATATCATCTTCATGTTGCCCATATCAACGTAGCGGCAGTATGTGTCAATGAACTTTTCTCTGCCCATTGAAAGACCGTCTGCCATCTTCATAATGTCATTTTCACTGAGAAACACAAAACCGGGATCCACTCCGCAGCATGTTCTGCAGCCCTGACATGAGAATTTAAGACCCTGCTCATAGAAACAAGACATTCAGACCCCTTAAAACAACCAAGGTCTCCC
>CAMZGJ010000083.1 GCA_947306375.1 uncultured Spirochaetales bacterium | reverse complement strand
ATGCCGTACATGGCAAGGCACTGGTTCTCCTCATCCTTTGTCTCACACAGATGGGTATGAAGATTCACGCCGTACCTTCTTGCCAGCCTTGAGCTTTCCAGCATGCACTCCTTTGTCACACTGAACGGTGAGCACGGTGCAAGCACAATCTTGTGCATTGCCATGGGAGCCGGATCATGGAAGGTCTTGATACAGCGTTCGGAGTCCTCCAGAATCTTTTCCACGCTCTGGACTACTGAATCCGGCGGAAGACCTCCGTCCTTCTTGGAAAGGCTCATGCTTCCGCGTGTGGGAGAGAACCTCATTCCAAGCTTGTCGGCAGCCTCAAACTGGGTTGCCATAATATCTCCCGTTATATGGTTGGGATAAAGGTAGTGATGGTCGGTTGTGGTTGTACATCCGGTCTTCAGAAGCTCCGTCATTGCGAGCAGTGAAGAATAGTACACAGCCTCTGCATCAATGTATTTCCAAACCTCATAGAGATATACCAGCCAGTCGAACAGTTTTGCGTTCTGTACGGCGGGCAGGTTTCTGGTAAGTGTCTGGTAAAAATGATGATGTGTGTTCACAAAACCCGGAACAACTGCAAGATCAGAGCCGTCTATTACCCTGAAATCCTGAGGTGCGGCAAGGCCTTTTCCCACCTTGCTTATCTTACCGTTCTCAATAAGGACGTCATGTCCGTAAAGAGTGGGTTTGTCCGGGTCTGTCATCAGAGCCTTTATGTTTCTGATGAGTATTCCTTTTTCCTGCATGTGTTTTAAATATCTCCTTTTGTTTTTATACCTTAGATCAGTTTTCCGGTTCTATGGCTCCGGGCATTTTGTAACCGTCATAGGTCTCAATGACCTTGCCCTTTGCATGGCGCTCACTTTCGCTTAAAAAGCGTCTGATCATTCTCCTTGTGGCCTCTCGCCTGAATTCGGGCATGGCACGCGGGGAAATGACCTTGTCATAAGCCTGAACCACCTCTTCTATAAGGGCGTTGCTTATCTTCTTACCCATGATGATCTTCTCAACATCACGGCTTCTGTTGGTCTTGCTTCCTGTGGCCGTTGCGCTGAGGCGGAAATCCCTTACCGTGTCATCCTTGTTGAACTTCAGGGCCATGGAAACGGTAATCTTGCTTATTGCATTTGCCTTTCTGGTTCCCACCTTGTGCCAGAACACGTAGTCAAAGTCCTTCTCGCTGTACGGAACAATGACCTGTGTAATAATCTCATCATCATGCAGGTCAATGGTCTTGAACTTCACAATGAAGTCCGAGACAGGAACCTCACGACTGCCGTGAAGGCTCTGAAGCTTAACGCGGGCATCCAGAAGGTACAGCGGACCCGGGGTATCGCCCTTGGGCGATGCGTTTGCTATGTTGCCGCCTATGGTGGCACTGTTTCTGAGTCCTATTGCACCCATGCGGTTGGCCGCCTGCCTCAGGTGCCACGGGCAGAGTTTGCTTGCGGCTATTTCACTGCTTGTGCAGCCTGCGCCTATGCAGCACTCACCCTTGTCGTTGATATAGATTTTCTTCAGTTCCGACAGGTTCCTGACAATCATGACCGGGCGGTCGAAAACCGGGGTCAGGCCTATGGTTCTCTTGTTTGAAACCATGAGGTCGGATCCGCCTGCAAGAATTATTGCATTGACTTTGCTCTTGATCTCAAGTGCCTGTTCAAGGGTTTCAGGCATGTAGCATTTTACTTCTTCCATACTCATTTAGCCCTCCCGGCAGCAAGCTTTATGCTCTCAACTATAAGGTCGTAACCTGTGCAGCGGCAGATGTTGCCGCTGATTGCAAGCCTGATCTCATCATCTGAGGGATTGCTGTTGTCCTGAAGCAGGTTGTAGGCAGCAATGACCATTCCCGGAATGCAGAATCCGCACTGTACTGCTCCGCCGTCGGCAAATGCCTGGACTATGCGTGCTCCCAATTCGGTTTCCCTGACTCCCTCTATGGTCATTATCTCCTGCTTGTCGGCAGCTCCCACGGGGATGAGACACGGCGTGACCATCTTTCCGTTGAACATGACGGAGCACGCACCGCACTCGCCTTCCGAGCAGCCTTCCTTAACTCCGGTGCATCCCATGTCCTCTCTCAGGACATCCAGAAGCCTTCTGAGAGGATCCGTGGTTATGCTTACGTTCTTTCCGTTCAATTTGAAACTGATTTTTGCTTCCATCACAGTTCCTCCCCTATGTTCTTGCCGTCCAGCATGTAGAGCATTACCTGCTCCGTGGGACACGGAATTGAGGAAATCCTCTTTCCAATTGCCCTTGAAACGGCATCTATGTAAGCGGCAGCCGATCCGTTGAAGACCAGCTCTCCAAGCCCCTTGGCTCCGAACGGACCCCATTCATAAGGATTGTCCACAAAGAAACACTCCTGTTTGGGGAAGTCCCTTGAAGTGGGAACCATGTAGTCGCTCATTGATGTCTGTTTGAAATGTCCGCCCACATTCTGCATGACCTCCGTGGAAGCCCAGCCCAGTCCCTGGAGTACGCCTCCGTTTACCTGTCCGTGAACAATCATCTCATCAATCAGGTGGCCGCCGTCATGGCTTGACCAGACACCCTTTGTGGTAACTTCTCCGGTACAGGGGTCAACCTCAACCTCAACGGCGCAGACGCCCCAGCCGTAACCCAGGTATGCATAGCCCTGGAATGTGCCCTGGTCCCACGGGAATCCTTCCGGATGCTGATAGTTGGTCTCTACCTCAAATTCCTCTTCCTTGTCCCAGCGCATCTTCATCTGACGTGCCGCATCCTCTACAAGTTTTCCTACAATCATTGTGGATCTTGAAGCGGCGGTAGGTCCGCTGTCAGGCACACGGGATGTATCCGGATCTTTGTAGATAACCTTCTCAACGGGTATCTCAAGCACATGGGCCGCAATCTTGGGCAGAATTGAGTGGAAGCCCTGTCCCATCTCTGTCTGACCGTTCAGAATCTCAACGGTTCCGTCCGGATACTTGTGCAGACGGCATTTTGCCTTGATTATGGCGCTCTCTCCGTTTCCGGTGAATGCACCGCCGTGGTTGTAGAAGGAAATACCTATTCCTTTTCCGCTTCCGGCCTTGTATTCCTTAGCCTTTCGCCTGTAGTCCGAGGCCTTGAGAACCTGTTCAAGCATCTCGGGAATCATTACCTTTTCAACAATCTTTCCGTTTGTGCTTGTTGTGTCTCCCTGCTTAATGAAGTAGCGGCTCTTGTACTCAAGCGGGTCAATTCCGTACATCTGGGCCAGGTGGCACATATGTGTCTCAATTGCAAACAGGGTCTGGGGTGCTCCGAAGCCGCGGAATGCGCAGCTGGGGAAGGTGTTTGTGGCAACACCGAAGCCCTCTGTCCTGAAGTTGGGGAACTCATAGCAGCCCGAGACATGGAAGCAGCCTCTCTGCAGAACAACGTAACTTGATGCAAGATATGCACCTACGTTGTAGTAGACCTTGCTGTCCATGGCAAGGATGTTTCCGTCTTTGTCCAGACCGGTTCTGAAGACAACCTTTGACGGGTGTCTCTTGACTGAGTTCTCAATATCCTCCTCACGGTCAAAGATCATCTTAACCGCCTTGCCGGTCTTGTATGCCGCAAGAAGAAGAGGTCCGCACAGAACATCCGGGAAATGTTCCTTTCCGCCGAATGCACCGCCGGTTGTGGTCTGTTTGACCGTTATCTTCTCCGGATCTATGTTGAGAACCGGGGCAATTGACTTTCTTATATAGAACGGGCACTGTGCCGAGGCATAGATTGTGTAATTGCCGTTGCTCTCGGGAACACAGCAGGCACCGTTAGTCTCAAGGTAGACGTGTTCCTGGAAACCGGTCTCAATGGTTTCTCCCACAACACGGTCACAGCGCTTGAATACGCTTTCAACATCCTCACCCACCTCAAGTTTCAGATGGCAGTGAATGTTGTTCTCATTGATGAAAGCGCCGCCCTTGCAGGCCACACCGTCATCTATGGAGACTGCGGGTTCCTCTTCCTCATATTCAATCTCAATAAGGTCCCTCAGATCCTCCACCTTTGTCTTGTCAGGTCCCACTATAAGGCCTATGGTCTCTCCCACATACAGAACACGGTCATCTGCAAAACACTTCCAGTCCGTGGCTATCATGTGCAGATAGTTGTGTCCGCCCTCGGGAATGTCCTTATAGCTGACCCAGTAGTAGCCCTGCGGAAGCTGCGGAAGCTTTATGTTTTTGATCTTTCCCCTGGGTATGGAGGAACGGACCATTCTAGCCCACAGACAATCCTTGAAATCATAGTCGGAAATGTACTTTGACCTACCCTCGGACTTGTCCACCGCATCTACTCTTCGCATGGCGCGGGAAATATCCCTTGTCAGATTCTCAGAAATCACTTTAAATCTCCTTAAACGGCCGCATGGCCATTTGTTTTTTTAATAAATAATGACTTCAATCCGCAACACAGGCCGCAGTTGCCTGCGGCCCGTATCTAAATCAAATATAATGCAATCAGCGTTTGATTCCGGATGTTCCGTCTGCGGGAAGAGCACCTGTTCTCTCCCAGAGCTTCTTTGCAACATTTGCCGCCTTAGCATAGATTTCCTTCTCGTCAATCTCCGTGAAGGCGTGGTTCTCAAGAAGAAGCTTTCCGTTGACCATTACTGATTCAACGCAGTTGCTGCTCATGCCCCAGACAAAGTGACCTGCGGCGTTGTCCGGTACCAGAGGTGTGGGATTGTCATAGTTGATAATTGTTATATCAGCCTTGTATCCCGCCTCAATGCGGCCGAACTTTCCGTCGTGGTACTTTTCCACAAACTTGTTTGCCCTTGTGAGGGCTCTCATGTAGTCTCCGGGCCAGTAGGGCATTTTGGCATCCCTGTTCTTGAAGAAGGCAATCTTGCACTCCTCAAACATGTTGCTGCCGCATCCGTCCGTTCCCATTATCAGGTTCTTGATTTTGGGAAGAAGCGGGTTGATTCCCACCTGGTTGTTCATGTTGCTTCTGGGGTTGTG
>CAMZGJ010000082.1 GCA_947306375.1 uncultured Spirochaetales bacterium | reverse complement strand
CGTAGGACTTTGTCTGCTGTTCAACATCAGGACGAGTGAGAGGATGCTTGGGACTGAAGATAACGCAGCAGTCATCATAGGGGAGAATGCTTGTCTCATAGGTTCCTATCTTTCTGGCGGTATCAACAATCTCATTCTTATCCATGCCGATCAGAGGTCTGAGAACCGGGATTCCGCTCATTGAGTTTGTAAAACACAGGCTTTCCAGAGTCTGAGAGGCAACCTGTCCCAGAGCCTCTCCGGTAACAATTACCTTTGCATTTCTTTTTTCAGCCATTTTGTTTGCAACCTTCATCATGCAGGCGCGCATCATGAGGGTGTGCTCCTCCTCAACGCTGTGGTCCTTGATCCATAGCTCAGCCTCAGTGAAGTTCACAACAAGCAGGGTTGTTCCCTGAAGCCAGGGTCCCAGAAGAAGGGCAAGGTCCTTAACCTTCTGAAGAGCCATGTCTGAAGTGTAGGGATAGGCGTGGAAGTAAAGGCAGTCCATGTTGAGTCCGCGCTTTGCCATTCTCCAGCCTGCAACAGGGGAGTCAATTCCTCCGCTGAGAAGCAGAAGTCCTTTTCCCGCACTGCTGACCGGAAGTCCTCCGGGACCGTCCACGGGACTTGTGTAAAGATAAACCTTCTCCCTGACCTCAACATAAAGAGTCTTGTCCGGATGCTTGAGATTAACAGTCATATCCGGATACCTGTCCAGAACAACACCGCCCAGTTTCTGCTCAATCTCCAGACTTCTCATGTCAAAGCTCTTGTCAGATCTTCTGGACTGGACGCGGAAACTGCCTTTTCCATCTGCAAAGGGCTCCTTTCAATGAGCTCTGCAGCCGCACTGACCATCTGCTTCCAGTCTTTTTCAACTACAAGGGCCTTTGAAAAACCCACAACACCGAAGGTGGTTCTGAGAATGAACTCTATCTTCTCATCAGAGACACTGTTGTCAACATAAAGATAGAATCTTCCCTTTTCCCTTGTCAGAAGGCTTCTGCAGGGATGAAGCTTGAGCTTTATGTTGTTCTTGAGCTTCTTTTCAAAAAAGCCTCTGTTAAGGCCTTTAAGGCTTATCTCTCCAAGTTTTATGAGAAACAGTTTCATATCTGTAGTATCGTATTTTTCCATTTCAGTATTCCTTTGAAACATACTTCAGGGTTTTGCAGAGAAGTTCAACTTCTTCCTGAGTATTCAGAGAGCTGAGGGATATGCGTACCGCACTCATTCTCTGTTTCGGACTGAATCCCATTGCCTGCAGCACGCGCTCTGCCTTGCCGCGGGAGTTTGTGCTGCATGCGCTTCCTGCAGAAAGACAGAATCCTCTGTCTGCCATAATCCTGAGAAATACCTCAGAAGGAAGCTTGTCAACATTGATTGTAATTATGTACGGAGAATATGCAAGGCTGCTTTCAGAAGAAGGAGAGAGCAGGGTGTAGCCTGCATCCCCAACAGCTTCCTCAACCATATTCCTGTAGGCTTTTACCTTCTCAAGATTGGCATTTACAGCGGGAACAGCATCTTCCAGAGCCTTTGTCATTGCACCTATGGCCGGAACATTCTCCGTACCGCCTCTCATGCCGTGTTCCTGGCTTCCTCCCTTTGAAAGAGCACGGATTGCGGAATTTCTGCACCACAGAAGACCCGTGCCCCTTGGGCCGCAGAACTTATGTGCAGAGAAGGATGCAGAATCCAGGTCATAATCATTCGGCCAGAAGGGAATCTTGCCCAGAGCTTGAACTGCATCTGAGTGAATGTGTATTTTCTTTCCAATCTGCTTCTCATAATTTCTTACAACGCAAGCAAGTGCCTTCAGGTCCTGGATTGTGCCGGTAACATTGTTCACCGCCATTATGCAGACCATCTTCACCCTTGGATTGAGAGCTTTGGAAAGAGAATCAGGATCTAGGTAACCGCCGGGGCAGTTGAGGACAGTAAACTTCCATCCATGTTCCTCAAGTACGGCCCTGTTCTCCAGAACGGCGGCATGCTCTATGCCTGTTGTGACAATCTCTCCCGGGGAGGGTATGTTCAGAAGGCTCTGAAGGACAATGTTGTCTGACTCTGTTCCGCCTGATGTGAAGTACAGTTCGGAGGGCTTGACTTCAAGAACACCGGCAATGCGCTTTCTGCAGTCCTCAAGAAAACCTGAAGCCTGAACTCCCATAGGGTGCGTTGAGGAGGGGTTGCCAGGATAGCTTAAGCTTGCTCTTGAGTACTCTTCAAGCGCGGATTTTGAAACGGGAGAGGTGGATGTCCAGTCAAAGTAATACATTTTCTATCACCTGTTCCCTGATAATGTCCTCATTTACCTTTATTCTGGCAACCTTGCCCTGGGAAACGGGAAGAATGAGGCTGATTGTATTGTCCGCCGTGGTCATGCCAAGAAGTTTCTTGAGTTCCTGCCACTGACCGCGTGAGATTCTGTAGGTTGTGTCAAAGCCGTATGACTGGTAGAGTCTTGTAATTGAACCTGCAAACTGGGATGTGCAGTTTCTTGTCTGTTCCGTTATGTCTGCGGATCTGGAGAGACCCCAGGCAAGTGCCTTCCCGTAGGAGAAGGACTGTCCGGTAAGCAGCCTGAGGGCATCGGCAAGGAAGTTGCCTACCTTCATGGCATCTGAAAGACCGTTGGATTCTATGGGGTCGGATTCAACGTACATCCTTTTGACATTCACCGCCTGTTCAATAATCTTGGCAACGGTTTCAGGTTTGCGGGCCAGAATGTCCTGCCGCTCAAGAATCAGAGTCCTTCCAAGGGTTTCATCCTCAGCAATGAAGGCAAGTCTTATGCACTGGGCAAGGCCGTTGGCATACTCTGTCCTTGTCAGGGATTTGAGGGTGTCGGGACATATGAGTATCTTGACCGGGGGATAGTAGGTGCCCACAAGTCTTCCGCTGCCCTTGAAGTTGATTCCGTTTCTGCCGCCCAGGCAGCAGTCAACCATGCTCAGAAGGGTGGTGGGTACGGCTGCAAACGTTGCCCCGTACTTCCACATTGAGGCGGCAAGACCCGTTATGTCTGATACAACTCCGCCTCCGAAGGCAAGAAACACGGCATTTTTATCAAGCTTGTAGTCATAGGCGCTGTCCAGGATTCTGATTACGTTGGACATGCGTTTGGAATCCTCGCCGGGCTCAATTATCACGTTGGGTTCCGGAAGCGGCCTGACCATCAGGGCCGTATTTGAATCAAATACCCACAGAATCTGCCTGCCCAGGTTTCCAACTTCCCAGGCAAGTTCCGAAAATGAATCGGCAATGAGTATCTCGGTTCCCATAGAATCGGCAATGGTCTTCAACTGTCCCTTCCTTACAGTACTCTTATCTTATTATCGGCAAGTCATTCAATCAAGTAATCTTACTATTCTGTTATAGGTATCTCCGAATGCCTTAATGTCGGAACTGTCCATCAGGGACAGAAGGGAGTAGGCGCTGTTGCTCAGAGCCTCATTGAAGTACCTGTTCACGTGGAAGAACATGTTTGTTCCGCTTGAAACAAGCTCAATGAACCCCAGCCTGTCCTTATACTTCTTCAGGGGCGCAGTCATCATGATAAGGTTCATGTATGAGGCAAGCTCTGCAATATTCTCCGTGAAGAATATCTTGTCAGGGACATTTTCGCAGTAATGGGCATCATCAAACTTAACACGGCCTGCAAGGCCCAGGTTCTCTGAAAGACGCTCTCCCCAGCACAGATATTTTCCCTTGAACAGAATTGCACTGGAAACGCTCTTTGGGTGTCTGGAAGCCTTTCTGTATGCCTTGCCCAGAGAGAAAAGAATATCCGAATCAATGACGGCAACCGCGCGGTCCTTTTTGCCGCCCTCATAGATGACGGGAAGGGTGAAGCCGTAGATATTGACTGTCTTTCTCTTTTCCCTGCCTTCGCGGTGCTTTTCCTCCTTATCTTCCTTTGCGGACCTGCCTGCCAGTCTGACAAGCATGTCTGAAAGACCGGGCCTGACGCTCTCTATCCACCGCTTCTGAAGCGGCGATACCGTTCTGGCATAGAGTTTTGATGTAAGAACAATCTCACCTGCAAGAAGGAATGAAGGCGGGTTTCTGAACCAGGCTGAACCGGGATGTATGTATATCTCATCCGCAGTCAGTGTCTTGTATGTATTGGTCTTCTTGCGTATGCAGACATACTGGATCAGGCCCGTACAGAGGCAGGAAAGGCATTTTTCAGCAGTTTCCTCATCAAATCTGCCTTCATAGGGGATTACCGGTATTCCCGCTTCCGATGTAATGTCGCAGAGCTGTCCGCTTACATGCACAATCTCCTCCATGCTCTGGAAGTCCAGATAGTTGGAGTTGCAGAAGTCTTCCTTCTCCTTCTGATTTTTAAGTGCCGTGTACTTTCTGAACAATATCTGATAGCCGATGAAATCTCCGAACTCGGATGCAAACCTCTTGTGGCAGGCCCTGGCAGAGTCTTCCTCACCTGCCGGAAGCAGGAACGGGGTCTTGCAGGAAAGAAAACTGACGCACACTGCAATGTTGCTTATCATCTCCGGATACCTGAGAATTGCCTCCACCATGCACCTTGAATGTCTGGGAAGCAGGGGATAGCGGACCATCAGCTCTCCGGTTGAAGTAAGGTTTCTCTGTTTGTCTATGGCACCCAGAAGAACAAGGGTCTTTTCCCCGCTTACAAGGGCTTTTGAATCAGGTTTTGTCACATAAGGGAAGGATTCAAAGTCCTTGATTCCAAGGTCTATCATCCTGAGAACAACCTCCGAGAGGTCCGTTCTCAGAATCTCCTCCTGTGTAAAGCGCGGCCTGTTCTCATAGTCTTCCTGAGAGTAGAGCCTGTAGCAGAATCCGTCAGATGTTCTTCCGGCTCTGCCGGCCCTCTGGTCCGCCGATGCCCGGCTAATGGGGGAGGTAATGAGGGAGGAAGTGAAGTCAAACTGGTTGTACTTGTTAATCTTTGCAAGACCGCTGTCTATAACAACCCTGATTCCGTCTATGGTAAGGCTGGTTTCTGCAATGTTGGTTGCA
>CAMZGJ010000081.1 GCA_947306375.1 uncultured Spirochaetales bacterium | reverse complement strand
TTTTTTGTTCATTTTATAATCTTGAATTGTCAAACCAAATGCAACACCTCTGAAAAATAGACCTCATGAGGTGTTCTGAAACCAAGGCATTTGCGTGGTCTCATATTTAATTCATTCTGGATCCATCTAATCGTTGAATCTGTGAACTGCTTTAAATCACATCTTTTGGGTATGTACTCTCGTATCAAACCATTGGTGTTTTCATTTGTACCCCTGTCCCAAGGATGCCGGGGAAGAGGAAAGTAAATAGGCACTCCTAATGCTTTTGTAACCTCATTATGAGATCCAAATTCTTTTCCTCTATCTGGCGTAACAGTCTCCAGAGGATGACCCGTAAGCATCAGAATCATTGAATTGCAGACAGGCTTAGCTTTCTTCTCTGTTGGTGTTCCAAGCAGTAGGTAACGACTCTTTCTGTCCACAAGGGAAACAACGCAAGAACCTCCATCTTTTCCAACAACAGTGTCAGCTTCCCAGTCACCCAAACGAAGCCGTTTGTTTGCTGCATCGGGTCTTTCAGAAAGATTGTTAGAAATCTTAATCTTGCCCCGTAGTTCTACTTCTCCACGCTTGTGTCTATGTTTTCCTTTGTGTCGCAATCTGAGAGCAAGACCCTTGTCGTAAACATACTTGTTGTAATCTATCAAGTGTCTGTAAATCGCACGGTAGATGGTATTTGTGCTAATTCTTAAATCTGGTCTCTCCAAAGCAATTCTGTTTGCAATCTGTTCCGGTGACCATTTATGTTCTAAGAACTGTTTTCTTACTATGTGAAACAACTCTGGATTCTCAAGCCTCATGTGCGGTCTGCAATCAACCCGTCTGTTTACATACATTTGTTGTGCACGTACTGCAATGTAAACATGCAACCAAAGATGATTTCGCTTTAACTCTCTCGAGATTGTACTTTTGTCCCTCCCAATTAACCTTGCAATCTCGCAAATACCTCGGCCTTCATGGTAGAAAGCCATTATCATTTCTCGCTCTTCCAGTGTAAGATGAGTGTGGTGACCCATTTTTGCCTCCGATGAAAGTTGTTGTAGCAAACACCATTCTATCAGAGCTCATGGGTCACTTCATTTTTTCTTACTGTTGCATTTAGAGTGTAAATTCAAGGCATAAATTCCCCTCAAAACCCGGCTTTTTATACTACTCTCCATCGGTAAAAAACGGAAAGCTCAGAAAGAGATGCGGCAAAAATACATGGAAATACGGGCTCCATTTGATATAATACTATAATTAAGCATGAGGACTTATTATGAAGAATAAGAAAATTTTCCGGGAGAAGAGCCTGAAAAGGATTTCCTCCCCGGACAAGATTGATGATTATATCAAGACAACCACACCCGGAATCTGGGTAATTCTCATTGCCGTCCTGCTCATCCTGGCGGGAACAATAGTCTGGAGCGTGTTCGGCCGCATTACGGTGAACACACCGTCCGGAAGTACGACTGTGGCTCCCGTAACATATATTCTGCCTTCAAAGTGAGATTAGGGTATGAGTGACGGAAAAAGCAGGAAGATAAGGCAGCCGCTGACCAAAGGCGTTGCAAATGTGCCTGTCATTTTGCAGATGGAGGCTCTGGAGTGCGGGGCAGCCTGTCTTACAATGGTGCTTGCCTATTACGGCAAATGGATTCCCCTGGAAAAGATAAGGGAAGACTGCGGAGTATCCAGAGACGGAGTCAAGGCAGGCAATATAGCAAGAGTTGCCAGAAACCATGGTCTTGAGGCCCGCGGATACAGCATGGAGCCGCAGCAGCTCAAGCAGGAAGCGGATTTTCCCTGCATAATTCACTGGAATTTTGACCATTTTGTAGTACTCAAGGGCTTCAGGAAGAACAGATTTTACATAAATGACCCGGAAAGGGGAGATATTGTCATATCCGAAAGGGAGTTTGACGAGTGCTTTACCGGCGTGTGTCTTATGTTCTCTCCCGGAGCATCTTTCAAGCCGTCCGGCTCTCCCAAGAGCATACTTGCCTTTGCCGCAAAGAGAATGAAGAAGACGGAGAACGAGATGAGGTTTGTTGCCGTAGCCACGGCAATCCTGTCCCTTTTGGGAATAATCTCTGCCGCAATGTCCCGGTTCTTCCTGGATAACCTTCTGGGCGGAGGCAATCCGGATTCGGTAATTCCGTTTATTCTCATGCTTTGCGGTTTCACCTTTATGGAGGCAGTGACCGCATGGCTGCTTTCCTACAATTCATTCAGAATCAGCGGAAAGTTTGCCGCAACCGAGAACACCGGTTTCTTCTGGCATGTGCTGCATCTGCCCATGCGGTTCTTCTCACAGAGAATGGCCGGAGACATTGAGCAGAGAAGGGAATCCAGCGCACAGATAGCTGACCGCCTGGTCAACATGCTTGCGCCGCTTTTCATCAACATTGTCATGCTGGTGTTCTACTTTGTTGTAATGCTCAGGTACTCCGTCACAATGACGCTCATAGGCCTGTTCTTTGTTATTCTGAATCTGTTTGTGACCGGTCTGGTGGGACGCAAAAGAACCAACCTCATGCGCATAATGCTCAGAAACGAGGCCAAACTCTATGCTGCCACGCTGAACGGTGTGGACATGATAGAGACCATAAAGAGCAGCGGAGCTGAAAACAGTTTCTTCTGCAAATGGGCCGGCTATCAGGCGGGTGTGAACACCCAGAACGTTGAGTTTGCACGCCTTGACGCCAGGGCGGGAAAGCTTCCGCAGATAATAATGGAGCTCACCGGCAATCTTATTCTGGTATTGGGTGCGTACCTTGTAATAAAGGGCAGTTTCACACCCGGTATGGTCCTGGCCTTCTCGGCCCTGATGACAAAGTTCTTCCTTCCTTCGGAGACACTTGCGGAGGCCGGACGCCAGATGCAGGAGATGCGTACCGACATGGAACGCATAGATGACGTAATGGAGTATCCCGAGGACTACATGTTCTCCGGTGCCAAGCGCAGAAAGCCAAAAGAGGAAAGGACAAAGCTTACAGGACAGATTACCGTCAAGGATGTCAAATTCGGGTACTCAAGTCTGGCAGAGCCTCTGATTACGGACTTCAATCTGAACCTGGAATCGGGAAAGAGCGTTGCCATAGTGGGCAGCTCCGGATGCGGAAAGAGCACAATGAGCAGGCTTCTCTCAGGTCTTTACAGGCCGTGGGAGGGGGAAATTCTGTTTGACGGAAAGCCCATAGACAAGATTGACAGAGACGTCTTCACGGGCTCCGTTGCGGTTGTGGACCAGAACATAATCCTGTTTGAGGACACAATTGCCAACAATATTAAGATGTGGGACACCTCAATTGAGGATTTTGAGATGATAATGGCCGCCAGGGACGCCCAGATTCACGATGACATAATGGAGCGTGAAGGCGGCTACCGCTACAGGCTTGCAGAGGGCGGAAGAGACCTTTCCGGAGGTCAGAGACAGCGCCTGGAGATTGCCAGGGTCCTGGCCCAGGATCCTTCCATTGTCATAATGGATGAGGCCACAAGTGCCCTCGATGCCCAGACAGAACATGATGTTGTGGAGTCAATAAAGGACAGGGGAATAACCTGCGTGGTCATTGCCCACAGGCTTTCCACCATACGCGACTGTGATGAGATTATCGTCCTTGACAAAGGACGGATAGCCGAGCGCGGGACTCATGATGAGCTTATGAAGCTTGACGGCCTGTACACCAGGCTTGTCACCAGTGAATGACAAATACCTTGTTTCAGAGGAGTAGATACTGTTTTGAGTTGGTTTGAGGAACAGATTGAATTGAGAAATAAAGCGGACAGGGAGGCATTTGAGGATTCCTGTCTGCAGATAGCAGGCTCAGTAACGGGAAAGAAAATCAGCGCCGCCCTTCATGACGGGAAGGAACAGACTTCCGACGCCGTGGCTGAGATTC
Organism: uncultured Spirochaetales bacterium; assembly: GCA_947306375.1. GTDB lineage: Bacteria > Spirochaetota > Spirochaetia > Sphaerochaetales > Sphaerochaetaceae > RUG14846. Next base: position 1,143 of record CAMZGJ010000081.1, on the reverse strand, counting down.
TGGATTTCTACCATGTTAAACAGAGGGAAGTCCCCGAAGAAATAAAGTCTCTGGACGACATTCTTGAGTATCTTCTCCGGCCGTCCGGAATTATGACCAGGGAGGTTGTTCTCAGAGAGAGATGGAGCAAGGACGCATCCGGAGCCATGCTTACCACGTTCAGGGACGGCGGAATGCCCGTTGCCCTTATTCCGGACGGGGTGAAGGGGTACAGATACCTCAATCCCGCAACGGGAAATTACGCTCATGTGGACAGGCAGGGTGAAAAGCTGTTTGCGGATGAGGCCTTTGTGTTCTACAAGCCGCTTCCAAATGAGAAACTGACAGTCAGGACGTTGTACCGCTATATTCTGGATTCAGTGGACAAAAAGGCCCTTGCCGGCTACCTTGTCTTCGGTGTTGTGGCGGTGTTTGCCGGCATGCTGCTTCCGCTTCTTTCAAGAAACCTCTTTTCTTCAGTCATTCCCTCGGGCTCTGCTTCCGCTCTTGCTGCGGTGGCGGTTTTCATATTCTGTGCCTCCGTGGGAAAGTTTCTGTTCTCGGTTGTTCAGGATCTGTACCTGAAAAAGATTTCTCTGGGTGTGAACCTGACCCTTGAATCAGCAACAATGATGAGGGTTCTCTCCCTGCCCAGCTCCTTTTTCAAAGAATACTCGGCAGGTGATCTGGGAAGAAGAGTTTCCTATATGTCTCTTCTTGCCGGGAACCTTATAGACATGGGCTTTGCCGGTCTGTTTGCAGCCGGAATCTCCATGCTGTACGTTTTCCAGATATTCACATTTGCAGCCCCTGTGGCGGTTCCTGCCCTGATTGTCACGCTTCTTGTGATTGCAACGGACATTATTACCCTTGTTCTCAGGGCAAAGATAAACGTAAAACAGATGGAGCTGTCTGCAAAGGAGAGCGGACTGTCCTATTCCTTTATCTCCGGCATTGAGAAGATAAGGCTTTCCGGTGCTGAAAGCCGTGCTTTTGCCAAGTGGGGAAAGGCCTACGCCCGGCAGGCGGAGCTTCTGTACAATCCGCCGGCATTCATAAAGGTTTCCAAGGCCGTTGCCAGGATTATCCCGCTTCTGGGTGCCGTGGTAATATATGTTGCAGCCATAAGGTCCGGAATGTCAGTGGGAGACTATTATGCATTCA
>CAMZGJ010000080.1 GCA_947306375.1 uncultured Spirochaetales bacterium | reverse complement strand
GGCCTGAAATAGCCTGCTCTTATTTTACTTTTTTATAGCAATCAAAACGTCAGTGATTCTCGTTCCTGCTCTTGCAGTCCATGCACAGAAGTGCATAGGGCAGAGCCCTGAGTCTTCCCTCGGGAATCCTCTTTCCGCACTGTGCGCAGATACCGTACTTGCCGTTTTTTATTCTTATCAGTGCCTGCTCAACTGCCTTGAGCCTGTTTGAGTCCACCTTGCTTATTGCTTCCATCTTCTTTGCAGCCATGTCATCAGTTGCCAGATCAATGCTGTCCTTAATTCCGGATGCTCCTACTACATTGCGGAAGTCCTGATCGGTTTCGGCAATCTTTCCCTGAAGCTGCTGCTGCATCTCAAGAAGAATACTTTCCATTTCCTTTTCAAAAGAAGTGAGTTCGTATGACATGAGATAAATATGTGTCAAGAAAAGCAAGAGGTCAAGGCTTTTTTGGTGTTTTTTTCAAAGATTCCTGGGGAAACATAACATCATCGAAAAGACCCGGTGCAAGGCTCTTTCTTTCCGCCTTCATTCTCTTTCTCAGAGACGAGCCGGAGGAGACCAGAATTGCTATTCCGCGGGTGGAATCCATGTTGGCAAAAATAATCTGCATTATGCTCATAATGGGCACTGCCAGGAACATTCCTATTATTCCCCAGATATAACCGAAGATACTCAGACTGGCCAGGATGAAGAACGGGCTGAGGTTCAGCTGGTTTCCCTGGAGTCTGGGATCAAGGATGTTTCCTATAATCATCTGGGTGGCAATTGTACCGGCAGCCACAATGATTACGGGAGTCCAGTCGGGAAGGAACTGGAGTACGGCCATGAAAATTGTTATGAGCGTGATGATAATGCTTCCGAAAGTGGGAATGAAGTTCAGAATAACCGCAAGAACACCCCACAGAAACGCAAGATCCAGACCCACTGCAAGACCCGTGGCATAGAAGAGAAGCCCCGTTATGGTGCTGAGCAGAAGCTTCATGCCCAGATACTTGGATACCTGGCGGTTCACCCTGTCCATCATAATGGCAACCTTCTCGGGATTCTCAGAATTCTGAGTCACGGATGAGAGCTTGGGAATTAGCGTATGGCGCTCCATCATGAGGAACATGGCAAGAAGCAGAATAATCAGCGAGTTCTTTATGATGTTGATTGCAGAAGATGAAACGGACCTGAGCAACGGCATGAGACTTGTGGCCCAGTCTATGTTCAGGAACTTGATAAGGCTGTCCTGATGCGGCACTCCCCTTACCCTGCTTATTATCCCCATGAGATAGGAGTCAAGGTAGTTGAGCCTGACAACATAGCCCGGAAGAATATTGATAAGCTGGTTTACGGTGTAAAAAATAAATCCTACTGCAGCTGACACAACCATAACGGCAATCAGGGCGGAAATCAGGGTGGCAAGACCTCCGGGGACCTTATGTCTTTCAAGCGCGGAGACAACCGGAAGCATGATGAGGAAGATAAACATTGACATGATAAGGTTTATTGACACACTGGATGTAATCTTACAGATTCCCATAAGGGTAACGGTAAGAAGAAAATAGAGAATGTTCCTTATCTGTTTGAGATATTTTTCCTTCATTGGAATAAGTGTAAACTCGCTTGGCAAAAGACACAATATGTGATTTGCTGAACAGTATGGAAAAGAATGCAAATCTGGACAGGATAGAAATAATACTTGTGGACACCCAGGACGGTGCCAACATAGGCAGCGCGTGCCGCGCCATGAAGACCATGGGGCTCAGCCGCCTTACCCTGGTGACAAAGGCCACCTATGACGAGAACCGCGTGCGAACACTTGCCCTGCACGCATCCGACCTCTGGGAAAACCGCAGGGAGTTCACCAATCTTGAAGACGCACTGAAGGACAGCATTCTTGCCGTTGCCGCCACAAGAAGGCACGGAAAGTACCGCAAGATGAGCTGTGTCACCCCGGAGGAGCTGGCTCAGAGAATAACGGTCACACCCAAGGGCAAGATTTCCATAGTATTCGGCTGTGAATCCAGCGGTCTGACCGACGAGCAGGTGCGCATGTGCTCCATGGTTGTAACCATCCCCACAAGCGACGCCTTCCCCTCCCTGAACCTTGCCCAAGCCGTTCAGATAATCTGTTACGCTCTTTTCTCAAACCTTAAGAAGTACCCTTCCGGCGGCAACATAGTTTCCATTGAACGGGTTAACACCGCCGCAAAGAAGTGCTTTGACGCCCTTGAGGAACTGGGTTATTTCAAGTCAGACGAGGAGCGCGACTACACAATAGAATTCCTCAAGGACCAGTTTGCCCGCGCAACCATGACAGAGTCCGAAATCAGACGGTTTGAGAAGATTTTCACACAGAGAACATCAATAATCAACTACAAGAAGTCCGGCAGCTGAAGCTACGCTTACGCCCAGTTTCCGTTCACAAAAACAGGCACCTGCCTGCCGTCAAAGCATGTGGCCGTTATGTTGAGGTCCCTGCTTCCGATCATGAAGTCAACATGGATCATGGAGTCATTCACACCCAGTTCCCTGCACTTCTCAAGACCAAGCTCCTCAAAGCCCTCAATGCAGTCAGCAAAGCCCTCTCCCATAGCAAGATGACAAGCCGCATTCTCGTCAAACAGCGTATTATAGAACAGAATCCCGCTGTTGTTGATGGGAGAATCAAACGGCACCAGGGCACACTCGCCAAGATAAGCGGCACCCTCGTCCATAGTCAGCATCTTGGTCAGAAGCTCAACATTCTTCTCAGCATGCCACTCAACCGCCTTTCCGCCCTCGAACCTGATATTGAAATTCTCAATCAGCTGGCCCTCGTATGAAAGCGGCTTGGTAGCATAGACAATGCCGTCCGCCTGCCCTCTGGCCGGCGATGTAAAGCACTCCTCGCTGGGTATGTTGGGATTGAATGTATAACCCTGAAGACTTGTCTCCTCTCCGCCGCAGAAACGGCCCTGCCTTATCAGACCCACAGTCAGATCTGTTCCATTTGAAGAGCTGTAGTGCAGCTTCTCAATGCCCAGGCTGTTCAGCCAGTTGCACCTGTTTCTCAAATCCTCATTGTGGTTTTTCCAGGCCTGCACCGGGTCATCGTCCACTCTGGACGTCATGAGTATGGCCTCCCAGAGCTTCTCAACCGCCTGGTTGACTGAAAGGTCGGGGAAGAGTTTTTTGGCCCATTTCTTTCCCGGAACCGCGGCAATGCACCACTGGTCCCTGTTCTCAATCTTGTCCCTGTACGGCTTTATAACCGGGTATCTCTTCTGCTGGGCGTAGGCCATCTTCCTGCGGTTAATTCCCTTAAGCCCGTCCGGGTCCTCAGACTCAATGTAGATTCTGCAGGGAAGCACGTCCACTGCGTGCTGGTACTTGGCCTTCTCCCACTCCTCAACTTTTGCAAGAGTTTTCAGAGACCTGTAGCGGTAGTGTATTTTGGCAAGGCTCTGGTAACTCCACTCAACTGTCACCTTGCCTGCGCCGGCCTTGTAGCATTCCTCAGTAAGAATCTTAATGAACTCCGGCTGGTCCAGGTCTGCATTAATTACAACCTCCTGCCCCTTCTGCACGTTAATTCCCTTTGTGGCAATAAGTACCGCATACTTTCTGAGAACGCTTTTCTTCATGATTTATTCCTCCGCGGCCGCATTAGTGAAAACGGCCTCCTGTGGGATGATAGCACAGAATCCTCTCTTGTGGTATCATAGCCGCATGGCAGACGTACTTGTAGGAATGAGCGGCGGAATAGACTCAACAATGGTTGCATGGCTTTTGAAGCAGCAGGGCCACAATGTAAAGGCCGTCACCATGTCCATATGGAAACCTGACAGGCCCTTCCACGGCAACCCCGAGCGTGACTCATGCTTCGGCCCCTCTGAAAAACACGACCTTGGCAAAATCAGGGCCCTGTGTGAAAAAATTGGCATAGAGCACATTGCGCTGGACATTTCCGACGTTTATGAAAACACAATCCTCAAATACTTCCGCGACGAATACCTGAGCGGACACACGCCCAACCCCTGCGTGTTCTGCAACCAGAAAATCAAATTCGGGGCCATGATTGACGAAGCCGAACGCGCCGGAATCCGCTTTGACTACTTTGCAACCGGCCATTACGCCCGCATAGAAAAGCAGGGCGGACGATACCTCCTCAAGCGCGGTAAGGACCTTCTCAAAGACCAGAGTTACTTCCTCTACCGCCTCAGCCAGCAGCAGTTGAGCCGCGTCCTCTTCCCCCTGGGAGACTACACAAAAGCGGAAATCCGCAAAATGGACGCAGAGTTGGGCTTCCACCCCGGCACTCAGACGGAAAGTCAGGACTTCTACAGCGGCCCCTATTCTGATCTTCTGGACGTTGAGCCCCGGGAAGGAAACATTGTGGACACTTCCGGCAAGGTGCTGGGAAAACACAACGGAATGTGGAACTACACAATAGGCCAGCGCAAGGGGCTGGGAGTAAGTGCCCCTCACCCACTGTACGTAGTTGCCCTTAATCCCGAGCGCAATGAGGTTGTTGTGGGAACTGAGGATCAGGTAATCCACTGCATAGTAACAGCCTCGGATGTAAACTGGGTCTCCGTGGACAGCATAAAAGAACCCATGAAGGCAGAAGCCAAAATCCGCTCAACCGGCAACCCCGTTCCCTGCACTGTCAGCACACTTGCAGACGGCCGCATCTGCGCATCCTTTGACCTTCCCGTAAAAGCCGCAACCCGGGGCCAGAGTCTTGTTGTTTACAGCGCAGACACAGTCCTTTGCGGCGGCATAATAGACAGCGCAAACTGATTTCCCGGCTCCCCGGAACACCTGCAATAGTATAAAAGCGGCCAAAACACGGCATTCTTATACTATTAATAATATAAATTAAGCAGAAATCTGACTGATTTATACTATCAGCCCGTCTACGTAAGACAGAAAAGCTCAGACTTCGAGCCCCTGTGCAGCTCCAATAAAAACAAAAGAGCCACATAAATGTGACTCTTTTTGTTTTTCGAGAACTACGGGACTCGAACCCGTGGCCTCCACCGTGACAGGGTGGCGT
>CAMZGJ010000079.1 GCA_947306375.1 uncultured Spirochaetales bacterium | reverse complement strand
AACACCTATTCAATGACGGCCCATGAGCTTGCCATGACAATGATAAAGGATGTGCTGTACAACACGGGAATTACAGCCACGGCCGGCGTGGGAACCAATCTGTACCTTGCAAAGATTGCAATGGACGTGGTTGCAAAGCACGTACCCGCGGACAAGGACGGGGTAAGGATTGCGGAGCTTGACGAGCAGTCCTACAGGGAACTTCTGTGGTGTCACACTCCCCTTACTGATTTCTGGCGCTGCGGTCCGGGAATTGCAAGGCGCATGCGTGCCCTGGGGTGCTACACAATGGGAGACATTGCACGCCTGAGCACTGTAAATGAAGATGTGATCTACAAGGCCCTTGGTGTGAATGCTGAGCTTCTGATAGACCATGCCTGGGGTGTTGAACCCACCCTCATCTCTGCAATAAAGGCCTACAGGCCGCAGACCAACAGCCTCAGCTCAGGCCAGGTGCTCAAGGAGCCCTATCCCTCGGACAGGGGCCGTCTCATAGTAAAGGAGATGGCAGACAACCTTGCCCTGGATCTTGTGAGAAAGGGTCTTGTGACAAAACAGGTTGTTCTTTACATAAACTTTGACAGGGAAAGCCTTAAAAAAGATGAGAGCGGGAGTTATGTCTTTTCAACAAACGGAGAAAAATACACCGGCCCCGTTTCTCTTGACTACTACGGAAGGCCCGCCCCACCCCATGCACAGGGAACTGCAAACATGGAAGTCTGGACCAGTTCCTCCAGGCGCATAACCCTGGCCTTCATGGAGATTTTTGACAGGGTTGTTGACCCTCGCCTTCTCATAAGGCGTGTCACCGTCAATGCGGTGAACATACTGAGCGCGGAAAAGGCTTCAAAGGAAGAGGTGCAGCCGGACCTGTTTGCATCGGCAGAGACTTCTGCCGGTTCCGCAGACGGGCGCCCTGAGCCGGATGACAGGGAAAAGCGTGTTCAGGAGGCCACTTTGAAGCTGAAGCAGAAGTTCGGAAAGAATGCCGTTCTCAAGGGCATGAATCTTGAGCGCGGCGGCACCACAATAGAGAGAAACAGGCAGATAGGAGGTCACAATGCAGGAGAGTGAGAGAGCACAAACACGCAGAATCTATGCAGACATAATTGACCTTCCTCCGCATGTATCCTCAAAACACCCGCGGATGAGCCTATATGACCGGGCGGCCATTTTTGCGCCGTTTGCCGCTTTGACCGGCTTTGAGGACATGATTGAGGAAGAATCCGAGAGAATAAACTCAGCTCAGGCCTACGGTGAAACCTATGAGGCAGAACCATCCGAACATGGTGAGGATGCTCAGTAAGGCGGAGGCCACCACAATTCCGTTGGCCAGATCCGCATCTCCTCCCATTGCCACGGCGGTGTTGTAGGAATTGACCGCGTTGGGAGCAACCGCAAAGATTGCCACTGCAATGAGAGATGGTCCTCTGAGGCCGAGTAAAACGGCAACCGGCAGGACCAGCATGGGCACGAATACAAGCTTTCCGAGCACCGCCCAGGTAATTTCCGCCCTGTATTTGGGAAAACTTGAAAAGTTGAAGGCCGCGCCCAGGGCTATCATGGAAAGCGGCGTTGTAAGTCCGCTGAGTTTTGCAACAAAGCCCGTCATTATCCACTGAGGAATTACCACACCCGTCACATTGAGTAGTATTCCGATAAGGCTTCCCAGAACCAGAGGATTCTTTATTATGCGCACTATCAGAGGCACTCGGGAATCTGACTTTCCCGTGTATTTCTCAAAAATATAGACGGAAATAATGTTGTTCAGCGGCACCAGAAGGACTGTAATCAGGGAGACCATGCCCACGTTGTTCTCACCGCAGATGCTCTTTGCCACGCTCAGGCCCACCAGAGTGTAGTTTGTCTTGTAGACACCCTGAATCAGAACCGGAATCCGGGTTCTATCCTTAACAAAACGCGTGACAATGAACCAGGACAGCAGGAAGGTTGCCACAATGCTCACGCTTACAATCACAAGCGGAAGCGGCTCCGCTATATGCCTGATATCTGACTTGTAGATGGTCTCCCCGCATGTAAGGGCAAGAAAGAACCTGAAACAGATCAGATTGAGCTGTTTTGTGGAGGCCTCATCAAGATAACTCCTGCGCCTGAAAAAATAACCCAGCAGCATGAATCCCAAAAGCGGAAACACGGCTGCCGCCGATATCTTCATTACTTCCATTTTTTCTTCCGACTTCACATCTTATCAGGCCTTTGGGGCAGTGTACACAGCGGGACCAATAATTAAATACTTAAAAAATCCCCCTGCCCTGTTATTCATGTTATTCTTAAAGACAAGAGGAATGGAGTGATGGAACATAAAAGCGGACTTCCGACCAGGCTTTTCATTAAGATGTTTCCCATTTTCATGTTGCTTTCAACTCTGGGAGGTTTGAACAGCCTGGTAGACAGCATTATTGCCGGCAAGATGATTGGAGTAAACGGAATTGAGGCCATAGGTTTCTTTTTCCCCATAAACTGCATACTCATTGCCATAGGCAACGCGCTTCAGGGAGGTTCCCAGATAAAGTGCGGCAACCTTCTTGGAAGAAACAACCTGGACCGCTCAAACAGCGTCTTTACCCTTGATATCACTGCCTCTTTTGTAATCTCCGGAACAATAACAGCCATATGTCTTATAGCGCCCCGTCAGATAGCAAATCTCCTGGGTGCCTCCGGTTCTTCCGTTGACGGTCTTTCGGATTACATACGCGGCATGGCTCCGAGTTTCATTCCCACAATGATCTGCAGCCAGGCATCCGCATTCCTTCAAATGGACAATGCGGAAAAGCGTTCCTACGTGGGAATTGCGTTTATGACCGTTACAAATGCCGTGCTGGATGTGGTCTTCCTCAAAAAATACAACATGGGTCTTTACGGTCTGGGCATTTCCTCGTTCTTTGCCTACGTTGTATTCCTTCTCATCCTAATGCCTCATTATCTTTCCAAAAAGCATACAATCCGCCTTGATTTCAGACACCTGAAAATAAGCGACCTGGGAGAAGTGATCAAGCTTGGTTCCCCCGGGGCTCTGCTGTTCATGTGCCTGTTCCTCAGGTCGGTCCTGATCAACACCCTGCTGTTCAGATACTCCGGCGGAGATGCGGTTGCCGCCTTTGCGGCCTGCTCTTCTTTTGCCTTCATAATCTTTGCAGCTTCCAACGGCACAATAGACAACACAAGGGTGCTTTCCAGCATCTATTCCGGTGAGCAGGACAGAACAAGCCTTCTTGAAACCGTGCGTGTTGCAATGACACTGGGGCTGGGTACATCGGTTCTGTTCATGGTTGTAATCTCCGTTTTTGCCAAACAGATTGCAGGTTTCTTCTTCACTGCGGACGAGGTGAACGCAATCAACCTCACTGCCGGTTCCCTGCGCTGTATGTCAGCCTACATGATTTTCCAGTGCTTCAACCTTACCATTGCAAACAACCTGCAAAGCCGCGGCTTCATTAAATTCCCGCTTGTCGTGACCTTTGTGGACGGTTTTCTCATGGTCTCAATTGCATCCGTCATTCTTATCCCTCTTATGGGAGCGGACGGCGGCTGGCTTGCCTTTGTTGCGGACGGCATTGGCTCGGCAATTTTTGTGCTCTCCTTCATATCCTTCAAAATCCGCAGAATTCCACGCAGTTATGCGGACCTCATTGCCCTTCCGGACAATTTCGGCACACCGGAAAACAGGCGCGTGGATCTTACAATACAAAGCATGGAGGAGGTTTCAGACACCGCCGACTATGTAATGGATTTCTGCATTGAGCGGGGCATTCCCAGAAAGAGGGCCTACCACATTGCTGTCTGTCTTGAGGAAATGGCCGGCAACATTGTCAGACATGGCTTCACGGACAACAAAAAACACACCATTGATATCCGCGTTGTCTGTAAGTCCAACAATCTGGTCCTCAGAATCTCGGATGACTGTATCTCTTTCAACCCCAAGCAGTTTGCTGAGATGATGGACAATTCTGACCCCGTCAGTAACATAGGTATCCGCCTTGTGGCAAGTGTGGCAAAGGATTTCCGTTACAAGAGAATTCTGGGCTTGAATGTTCTTACAATTAAGGTGTGAAAACCCGGTTTCACGCCTCTCTTTCCGCTCTTATCTTACAGAGTTTTTCAATCAGCTCCTGCTCTGACATTGCCGCTCCCAGGGAGAGCTTCAGTCCGCCTACCATGAACTGGTTCAGGTACATTGACTGGTTGTCAATGCCGCTTTTGGAAGAATCCGGAGTTGTATTAAGCCTTATATCGGTGGCAAGTCCTATGCAGCCGTAGTATTTGGAAGGATTCACCTTTCTTGCAAGGCAGTCCATATACCCTGCCTCCCACATTGTGCCGCTGTCATCAACCATCCTGCAGAGAAACACATTGCAGTCTTCCAGATTTTTGATATCTTCTTCGTAGATTCTTTCTCCGGTGATATCTGTATTTGATTTGTCGTTTATTCCCTCGTTGTCATTTGGGCAGTAAACCTCAAAGCCTTTTTCCAGCAACAGATCTCTGAGTCTTCTGTTGTAAAGGACATCTGAGATTTCAAACATGGGTCCGCCGATATAAACCTTCATTTCTTTCTCCTGTTTAAGGATAACAGGTTTTCAGGGATACCACAATTGTGTTGTTTTTCTGAGGTGCTGATAGCAGCTAAAAAAATAAACTGCCTTGGATTAGAAGGCAGTTTTCTAAAAAACACTTCAAGGCTCAGCCGCTACCCTGGCCGGACTCTGTTTTTATTATAGAAAAGAAATATTTTTTAGTAATGGGAAAAACCTTACTTTCAACCACATTTTTCCCAAAGAACGGGGCATGAATTTTTGGATGGGAACATACCACAGAAAAAGTCAGCAAAAAGAATATATCAGGTGTTTCATCTCTGTTATTATCAAAACATGAATATTAGTACCGAGAAACTAATGATTTATGCTCTAAATGAAAACGATACTCTTGTTCATGTAGATAAAGTTCCCAACGGCAATGCATGCGGTTGCAAATGTCCGTCCTGCAAAAAACCACTAATGGCAAGACATGGCTTGAAAAGAAGACACTCTTTTGCCCATCAAAGTAATCAGGAGAAATGCGTA
>CAMZGJ010000078.1 GCA_947306375.1 uncultured Spirochaetales bacterium | reverse complement strand
TGGATGAATTGAAAAGAACTGCTGCATTTTCAGTCTTCATCTCGGGAACTTCAATTGCAGCACTCTCTGTGATAATGACCTTCGGAGTTGAAGTACTTCCTGTTGCAGCAATACTACCGCTGACCTTTGTTTCACCACCGATTGTCAGAGTTGCACCATCAGCAGCCCAGAATACAAACTGATCATCTGCTACAGACATCTGAGGAGCCTGCTCAACTGCAAGAGAAGTGCCTGCACCTTCAACATAGACCATTGTAAGGCCGGTTGTGCTGTCAAACAGATCCATGGACTTTGTTCCGGCAAGAGTTACTTTTGCACCGCCCTTGACTGTAAGACCGAATGTTCCGCTTGTTGAACCCTGAGTTGCAGTGGCAATTTTTGCTCCGGGGCCGGATGCATTTTTAGTAAGTTTTATTACATTGTTTCCTGCGGCCTTAGAACCGATTGCATCTACTGCAGCCTGCAGTGTTGCATAGTTCTGTCCGTTGAGGACAAATGTTCCCACTTCCATGTTGGCATAGGTCTGGGCATCTACAGTAATATCCTGATTACATGCCACGAACAGACCTGCAATGAGTATTGATAATATAAGTATTGCAATTTTCTTCATAATGCCTTCCTCCTTACAGGTTCACCCTTGCACCAAGGCTGCAGATTATATCTGTATCCATTGAGCTGTAAGCACTGTCCTTGTTGTCCTGCCATGCAAATCTCAGATCTGCTCCGGCAGTTACTCCTACCTTCTCACTTACGTTGAACAGGCCGCCAAGATAGAAACCTGCCGTGGGATAGAACTTTGCAAGGTCTCCCCAGACTCTCAGGTCTGCTCCGGCACCTATTGCCATGTCAACCTTGAATGACTTTGCTATATCAACAAAGACTCCGCCCTTGGCCATAAGTGTCCATACAAGGTAACGGTTGTCCTGTTCCTCGTATTTGTAGTTTGAATAGGAAAGATCCGCACCTGCGTATGCAACTGTGCCGTATCTGTATCCTACCTTAGCGCCCCAGCCGTACTGTGAATTGTACTCGGCCGGAACATTCAACTTAATCTTCTGGAATGAGAACGGTGAAACCTGTACTTCCACGCTGTGTGCTGATGCAGATACAGCGCAGAGAGCAAGAATACCGATTACCAGAACAACGAGTATTCTCTTACTCATATCCTTTCTCCTTTTTTACCCCCATCAGGATAAATATATTAAAGCCATAACGCAGTGGGTCCGTACCCAGAGGAAGCTGTAGTTTCAACAAAATTCAGTGCTGCTAACACAAATAGATTTAAATAACCCCTATTTCTATACATTTATTTTATGCACATCAGTGGGCCCAAATCAACATACAGGTGCATATAAATGTCAATACAATAATAAATTATCGATTGATTTTTTTAATTTTTTTATTTAGTAAGAAACTGTCTTTCGTTATCGTTGCGGTTTTGCAGATTGCCTTGTATTTTCGAAAACGGAGGGAAATAAAAAAACTGCCTCCGGTTTTACCCGGAAACAGCCTGCTGGACATCCCCTGCGAGGATCGAACTCGCGTTGACGGGATGAAAACCCGTTGTCCTAACCACTAGACGAAAGGGACATTAGTTGCCTGGCAATGAGCCGCATTGGATTCGAACCAATGACCCACGCCTTAAAAGGGCGTTGCTCTACCTACTGAGCTAGCGGCCCAAACGCAACAATGGGAATTTAACAGAACTTAGCCACATTAGTCAATATCTAAAGTGTTGACAGTAACATTTCATCATATTAGAATATGTGCATACGTTAAAGGAGACTTTCCCATGGGTAACTGCTGCTGTCATAAAGATCACGAACACGGGGAGTGCTGCCGCCACGAACACGAGCACGGACATAATCATGGCCATGAGCACGGCGGAGAAGAAAACCCCAAAAAAGAGATAATAAGGATAGCAGCCGGAGCAGTCCTGTTTGCACTGGGCTTTGCCGCAGGATTCACAGAACTGCCGAATGTCTTCAGATATGCGCTTCTTGCCCTCTCCTACCTGGTTCTGGGCGGCCCTGTATTACTCTCTGCCCTGAAAGGAATAATCCATGGAGAGCTTTTTGATGAGACCTTCCTGATGAGCATTGCAACCATAGGAGCCGCAGTACTGGGTGAGTACAACGAGGCTGTATTCGTAATGCTTTTCTACAGCGTAGGAGAATTTGCACAGGATCTTGCGGCAGACAAAGCCAGGGACAACATAGAAGAGCTCATGGAACTTGAGCCGTCACACGCAAAACGTATAAAAGAGGACGGAAGTATTGAGGAAATCGAGCCGGAGGCTGTGGAAATAGATGACGTTCTCCTCATCCCCGCCGGGGAGATGGTCCCGGTGGACGGCATTGCCCTCAACGGCAGTGTCCTTGACACAAAGGCCGTTACGGGCGAGAGCGTTCCCGTTTGTGTGCATGAGGGTTCCGAGGTTGTAAGCGGGGCTTTTGTCACAGGTCAGGCCCTTAAGGTAAGGGCGTGCGTGGCGTTTGAGGACAGCACGGTGAGCAGGATTATGGAGCTTGTTGAAAACTCCCGGGAGTCAAAGGCTCCCACGGAGAAATTCATAACAAGATTTGCACGGGTTTACACCCCGGTAGTCACCGGTCTTGCTGTACTTCTCGCCGTTGTGCCCTCACTCATAACCGGAGACTGGGCAACATGGACCCACAGGGCCCTTACCTTTCTGGTAATCAGCTGCCCGTGTGCGCTTGTGCTCTCAATTCCCCTTCTTTGCAGGAATAGGAGGCGCGGCCTCAAAGGGAATTCTGGTTAAGGGCGGCACACATCTTCAGACACTTGCCCGGGTGAAAACCGTTGTTTTTGACAAGACGGGCACCCTTACAACCGGAGAGTTCAAGGTTCAAAAAGTATTTGTCTCAGAAGGAGTTACAGAACAGGATGTGCTTGACGCGGCAGCTGCTGTGGAAAGACACAGCACGCACCCGGTTGCAAAAGTTCTGGCCTCCTCTTCGGACAGGAACACAGATGCAGAAGAAGTGAGGGAATACAGCGGCCGCGGTATGGAAGGCACTGTTGACGGGAAAAGGATTCTTGTGGGTAATGCAGGCCTTATGAAGGAGAACGGCATTGACACCGGAAGTCTGGAAGATTCCGGGGAAGGCACAGGCATCTACGTAGCCTCTGACGGAAAACTCCTGGGATATGTTGTTATAGGAGACAAGATTAAGGACAACGCAAAACAAACGGTTCAGAGCCTGAGAAAACTGGGTATAAACCGGATTGTAATGCTCTCCGGAGACAGGGAGGAAAACGCACGAAGGATAGGAGAACAGGCAGGTCTGGACATGGTTTACGGACAGCTTCTCCCCCAGCAGAAGGTTGAGAAGATGGAAGAGCTGAAAAAGAGCTCACTGTGTGCCTACGTGGGAGACGGAATCAACGACGCACCCGTTCTCATGACCGCTGACTGCGCAATTGCCATGGGCGGTGTGGGAAGTGCCAGTGCAATAGAGGCTGCGGACGTGGTGATAATGAATGACGACATTTCCAGAATACCCCTTGCCGTCAGAATTGCCGCAAAGACCCTGAGAAATGCAAAACAGAACATAGGCTTTGCAATAGGAGTAAAGGTTGCATGTATGGTTCTGGGCGCTCTGGGAATAACTGGAATGGGTGTTGCAGTGTTTGCAGACACCGGAGTTGCCCTTCTCTGCGTACTGAACAGCATGCGGACCCTGCACGTGGGAGAAAGCTGCTGAAAGCAAACCATATTGCCCATGCGGTGTTTTTCTGCTAAAGTGTTCGGGCTATGGAAATTAAGAATTGTAATATAAATAACATCCGCAATATAGGCATAATGGCCCACATAGATGCCGGAAAGACCACTACCACCGAGAGGATTCTCTACTACACGGGAAAGAGCCACAGGATAGGAGAGGTTGACAACGGTGAGGCCACCATGGACTGGATGGAACAGGAGCAGGACCGCGGCATAACCATTACAAGTGCCGCCACCACCGTCTTCTGGAAAGACAGACAGATAAACATTATAGACACCCCGGGCCACGTGGACTTCACCGCCGAGGTAGAGCGCTCACTCAGGGTTCTGGACGGCGCGGTCGGAATCTTCTGCGCGGTCAGCTGGGTAGAGCCCCAGAGCGAGACCGTCTGGCGTCAGGCCAATACCTACCACGTTCCCCGAATTGCCTACATAAACAAAATGGACCGGTTGGGCGCCGATTTCTACGGTGCGCTTGAGGATATACGCGAGAAACTGGGAGAAAATCCTGTTCCCCTCTTCATCCCCATTGGAAGCGAGAGTTCATTCAGCGGAATCATAGACCTCATAAAAATGAAGTCCGTGGTCTTTGACCACGAAACCGAGGGCTACAAGTACAGCTACGAGGACATTCCCGCAGACATGGCTGACACAGCCGCCCTGTGGCGCGAGAAGCTGATAGACAGCGTCTCCGCTTTCAGCGACGAGATAACGGACCTTTACTTCTCCGGAGAGGACATTCCGGAGGACCTTATTATAAAAACACTTCATCAATGCGTTCTGGACAGGACACTGCTTCCCGTGTTTGTAGGTTCAAGCCTGAAAAACATAGGAGTCCAGCCTCTTCTGGACGGTATTACGGAACTTCTCCCCTCACCGGTCGAGGTTCCGCCCGCAACGGGAATCTCCGTAAAGAAAGATGAGACCGTAAGTGTTCCCAATGATGTTCAGGGACCTCCCCTTGCACTTGTTTTCAAGCTTCAGTATGACCGTGAGGCCGGCCCCCTGGCCTTTGCCCGCGTTTACAGCGGGGTCTTCAAAACAAGAACGGCAGTACTCAACATTTCAAAGAAAAAGCGTGAGAGAATTAACAGAATTCTCAGGATGCACGCCAACAGACCTGAGGAAACCGAGGAGCTGCACGCAGGTGACATCGGTGTCTTTGTGGGCTTCAAGGAAGCACGCACCGGTGATACCATCGGCTCCGAAGGGAGCCAGATACTTCTGGAGAAGATTGACTTCCCGGTTCCCGTCATTTCAATTGCAATTGAGCCGGACACCACAAGTGAGCAGGACAAGCTGAAAAAGACCCTTGAGATTCTGTCCATGGAGGACC
>CAMZGJ010000077.1 GCA_947306375.1 uncultured Spirochaetales bacterium | reverse complement strand
CCGGGCCCATGTCCACAACATAGTCCGCAGTTCTTATGGTGGCCTCATCATGCTCAACAACAAGCACCGTGTTGCCAAGGTCCCTCAGGCTGAGAAGAGTATCTATGAGTTTCTTGTTGTCCCTCTGGTGAAGCCCTATGGAAGGCTCATCCAGAACATACAGAACTCCGCTCAGGGCAGAGCCTATCTGGGTTGCAAGCCTTATTCTCTGTGCCTCTCCTCCGGATAGAGTTGATGCGTTTCTGTTCAGGGTAAGGTAGTTCAGTCCCACGTTCATAAGGAACTTGAGCCTGGCCTTAATTTCCTTCATTACCTGACCTGAAATCTTTTCCTGTGAGGGAGTTAGGTTCAAAGAAAGGAAGAAGTCATAACAGTCCTTTACGCTGAGCTTACAGACTTCATTTATGTTCTTTCCGCCAACGTAGACGGAAAGGGCCTCCGGTTTGAGTCTTTCTCCGTGGCAGGCATCACATTCCATGTCACTCTGAAACTGTCCTATCCACACCTTCATGGCAGGGCTTTCTGTCTGGGCCCACCTTCTCTTGAGGTCATTCACAACCCCGTGCCAGTGTCTGTTTATGGACATCTTGCCCATCTTGTCCTCGTAGTCCATGACAAAACGCTTGTCCGAACCGTAGAGAACCTTGTCCAGCTGGTCCTGCGTAAGCTGTGAGAAAGGAGTGTCCAGGGTAAAGCCAACACTCTTTGCAAAGGCCTCAAAGCCTGCCTTGCTCCACCCTGCATTGGGGTTCATACAGGCAATGGCTCCCTGGTTGAAGCTCTTGCTCATATCAGGAATTATCTTTCTTGCATCATAAACGGTCCTGAAACCCAGGCCTTTGCACTCAGGGCATGCTCCGAACGGATTGTTGAAGGAAAACAGCCTGGGCTGTACGTCTCCTATTGAGATTCCGCAGTGCGGGCAGCTGTTGTTCTCGGAGAAGATCTCAGACCTCTCCGGCTGTGAACTTCCGTCTCCCATGAAGACAATCTCAACAAGACCGTCACTCATGTCGGTGGACTTCTCAATGGAATCCGAAAGCCTCAGATGCTCCTTTTTGTTGAGAATAAGGCGGTCAATCACAATGCTTATGCTGTGTTTGACCTGCTTGTCCAGCTTGATATCCTCATCCAGCATGTGCATCTGACCGTCCACCTTAACGCGCTGGTAGCCGGCTTTTGCAGCATCCTCAAATATCTTCTTGTACTCACCCTTTCTTCCCAGAACAACGGGAGAAAGAATCATTATCCTGCTCCCTTCCTGTGCCCTGGACCACACGGCCTCAATAATCTGGTCAACGGACATGCGGTCAAGCTTGCGTCCGCACCGGGGACAGTGAATCTCCCCTATTCTGGCCCAGAGAAGCCTGAAATAGTCATAAATCTCCGTGACGGTGCCCACAGTGGACCTGGGGTTGTGGGCCGATGTCTTCTGCTCAATTGCAATTGAGGGGCTCAGCCCCTCGATCATCTCAACATCCGGCTTGTCCATTCTGCCCAGAAAGAGCCTTGCGTATGAGGAAAGAGACTCCACATACCTTCTCTGCCCTTCTGCAAAGATGGTGTCAAATGCCAGAGAGGACTTTCCGCTTCCGGAAAGCCCGCTTATCACTATGAGTTTGTTCTTATCCAGCTCAAGATTCACGTTCTTGAGGTTGTGCTCACATGCACCGCGGATTATAAGTTTGTCTTTCATTCTATTGTATCAATCAGGTCCAGAAGCTCCTGCTTTGCGCAGTCCGCACTCACCTCTTTGTAGATTTCACCGTTTCTGTACAGATAAACCTTCCTGCCAATACCGCTTACGGCAACATCCGCACCCTTTGCCTCTCCGGGCCCGTTTACCTGACAGCCCATAATTGCCACGCAGATGTCCTTCCCCGTTGCAAGTATGTCATCCTGAACCTGAGAGAGGAAACTCTGACTGTCAAAGCTCTTTCTGCCGCACATGGGGCAGGAAACAATTCTCACTCCGCCCTTTCTCAGGCCCAGGGACCTGAGAAGTTCCACACCGGCGGTAACCTCATCCTCAATCCTTCCTGTGATTGAATACCTTAAAGTTGAGCCTATGCCCTCTGACAGAAGCCTTCCCAGTGTCCATGTTGTACGCACGCAGGAAGTTACCGTTCCGCCGGCCTCAGTCACTCCCAGATGAAGAGGATAATCACTTTCAGACGCAAACAGTTTATATGCCCTGTATGTAGCTTCAGGATCAGACGCCTTGAGGGAGACAACGGTGTTGTAGAAACCCAGATTCTCAAACCATGAGATATACTCAAGGGCGCTGTCCGTCATGAGCTTTTCCTTTGAAACGTTGTTCACGTTTTCCGGCAGGGAACCGCTGTTAAGACCAATCCTTATTGCAAGTCCTGCATCCCTGCAGGCCTTCACCACCTCTTCAGTCTTCCACCTGGCGCCTATGTTGCCCGGATTTATCCTCAGTCCGGCAACACCGCAGGAAATGCTGTCCAGTGCATTGCGGTAGTCAAAATGAATGTCCGCAACCACCGGCATGGGGCACTCTTTCACCGCTTTTGCAAGCGCGTCATGTTCCTTCACGTCAGGGTAAGAGATGCGCATTACATCACAGCCCATGGCCTTAAGAACACCCATTCTGGAGGCAAATTTATCCTCCAGACGTGAAAGAGGCACATCATACATTGTCTGAACCGAAACAGGTGCATCCGAGCCTATGCGCAGATTACCCAGTCTTACTTCTCTGGTCATGCTGGAATAATATCAGAGATAAGCGTTAAAGTGAATACCTTACTAAACGTCTGATAAGATTTAAAAAAAGAGGCTGTAACGCATTTGTTACAGCCTCTGAATGCTTTAGGCAATAAGTATCATCTCATTCCCTTGTCATAGGGTATACCCTCTGCCTTGGGAGCCTTGGAGTTCTTGGAAGTAAGGGCAAGAACAATAAGGGAGATGATGTAAGGCAGCATGTTGTAAATGGTACTGGGCAGGTTGAGAGCTGCCAGGAAACCGAAGCCCATGTAGGTGTTGCTCAGTGCACGGAAGAAACCGAACATGAGAGCGGCAAGGGCAATTCTGGTGGGTTTCCACTGACCGAAGATCATAACTGCAAGGGCCAGGAAGCCGAAACCTGCAACGCCGTACTCGAAACGCCATTCGGAAACACCTGCCAGGATGTAGCAGATTCCGCCAAGTCCTCCGAGTCCGCCGGAGATGAGAACTCCGCTCCAGCGCATCTTGAATACGTTGATACCTACGGATGCTGCTGCCTGGGGGTGTTCACCGCAGGCCATGAGTCTGAGACCGAACCTTGTCCTGTACAGAACGAACCATGCTGCAATAAGAAGAATCAGTGTAATGAGCATGAACCAGTTGAACTGGAAGGGACCCATGTTTGTAACAAACTTCTTTCTGGGTTCAATGTACTGGACTGCAGAGCTGACGTCATCAGGATTTGCAGCGGTGTTGATTGCCTTGACAATAACTGTTGCAGCTGCTGTTCCCAGCATGTTCAGGGCTGTACCGACAATTGTCTGGTCTGCCTTGTAGTTGATTGATGCAACGGCAAGAAGTGAAGAATATGCAACACCGACAACGGCTGCAGCAAGAGCGGATATCAAAACCATCAGGATTCCGGGAATTGCGATGGGGAGGAACTTCATAGCAAGAGCACCGCCCAGGGCACCCATTACCATAATTCCCTCAAGACCCAGGTTGATGACACCTGAGTGTTCCGAATAACAGCCTCCGAGAGCTACGAGAATGAGAACAGAGGCAAAAATAAGTGTGTACTGAATAAGCAGAATCATTTATTACCTCCTTCAATCTTTTTTGCTTCCCTCTTTGCAAGAATCTTGTTCATTGCAATCTTGATGAACAGTACAAATCCGCAGAAGTAGATTATCAGAGCACTGATAAGGTCAGATGTCTGCGAGCAGAACTTGGAAAGGTCTACCTTTGAACCTCCGTCCGTAATGTGCTGGATGAAGAATGAGGAGAAAATGGTTCCTATGGGGTTAAGTCCACCGAGGAAGGTTGCGGCAATACCGTTGAATCCCATTGCCGGAACAGATGTGGCAGTAACTTCATACTGTGCATAGCCTGTCAGGTAGAAAAAAGCTGCTCCCATACCTGCAATCATACCGGAGATTACAAGAGACATGATGATGTTCTTGTTTTCTGCCATTCCGCAGTACTTGGCGGCGTTCTTGTTGAAACCTGTTGCCTTGAGCTCATAACCGAATCTTGTCTTGTCCATTATGATATAAACGGCAACGGCAACAATAATGGCCAGAGGCAGTGCAATTGTTACATACTGGTTGTTGTTGAAAAGCCTGCCCAATCCCAGAGATGGAAGAACTGCCTGAGGTGCATAATCCTTGATCTTCAGAGTATAGGGAGAGGCACTGTCCTTTACGTTTGACAGAATTGTGTTTGTTGTATAGAGGCAGATCCAGTTGAGCATTATACCGGAAATAACCTCATTAACATTTCTGTAAGCCTTGAGTACACCTACAATTGCTGCAAGAGCGGCTCCTGCAAGCATTGCAAAGATGATACAGGGCAGCCAGCCCCAGTGCCACTTGAGTGCGGCATAGAGGGCTGCACAGAGACCTGCACAGTACTGTCCGCTTGTACCTATGTTGAACAGACCTACTTTATAGGAGAACAACACAGCCAGGGCACACATGATCAGAGGCACCGACTTTACAAGTGTATTACCGAAATAGCGCAATCTGAGATTTGCAGATGAGTAATTGAAGAAGTTCTTCAGAATTGCCCAGATTGCTCCGAATGCTCCGGACGGATTGATGAACAACAGGACAACGAAAGCGACAAGCAGTCCTGCAATAATACAGATCAGGGATGCAGTAAGAGCCTGAACCCCGGGTGATTTCAATTTGCTTTCTTTCATGCCTTCACCTCCATTCTCCTGGCGCCGGCCATGTAAAGACCAAGCTCTTCCTGAGTTGTCTTCTTGGGATCAAACTCACCCACTATCTCGCCTTCATACATGACCAGAATCCTGTCCGGAACGTCCATGACCTCATCCAGTTCAAGAGATACCAGAAGCACGGCCTTTCCGCTGTCCCTGAGGTTGATCAGGTTCTTGTGGACAAACTCAATTGCACCTACGTCAAGGCCTCTGGTGGGCTGAACGGCAACAAGAAGATCCGGATCCTTGTCTATCTCACGGGCAATAATGGCCTTCT
>CAMZGJ010000076.1 GCA_947306375.1 uncultured Spirochaetales bacterium | reverse complement strand
ATACAGTCTGTGAGGGTTCCTGTCTTTATGCTCTGGACAAGACCTCCCACGGAGATTGTCTGGTTGTCAAGAACGGCCGTGTAGCTCATCCTGTTGGTGACGCCGCTTAATGCGCCGCCTTCAAGGACAGTTGCAAGAGGTGCCGTCTTACCTGCAAAACTGCCGGCAAGGACAAGGTCTTTCACCGTTCCGCTAAGCGTCCCGAACAGGGGGTTCTGAGCCCCGCTCCTTGTAATGCTGTGTCCCTGAGCGTCAAGGATGTATTTGAACTTGTCTATGGTGATATCCTCTTCCAGGGTAATATCGGCCCCTATCTTTATTGTGGTTCCCTCAAAGAGGAACTTCTTTTCCCAATCGCTCTGGCCCTGGGCGATGGACTGGGCAATTGTCTTCCAGTCCTCGGCAGTAAGGACTTCCCTGCCTTCGGGAATGAATTCAACTGTCCCAAAGTCTGTGAGAAGGCCCGGCGTGACTGTAACTCCGGGTTCTGCACTCTTGTTCATCCTGAGCCAGCTGCAGCTCATGGGGCGGCCTTCGGAATTCATGAAGATAAACTGGAAGCCCTCCGGATAATTTCCTGCAGGTACGGCAAAATAGTATGGGACAGGATCCGTCAGGGACAAAGTCTTTGACCCTGAGTCAAGGCTTATCTCCTTCCCTCCTGCAACTTCTTCAAGAGAACCGTCCACAGGGTTCAGCAAGAAGTTTCCGGCAATAGGTTTTCCTCCGCTGAGAATAGACACCTTGACTATCTCTGTATCTTCTCCGATGATTGAGATGCGCAGCGCTCCGCACAGGTTCTTCAGCTGAATGTTCTCATTCTCTGAATAAGCGTAGAGGATGGCCGCTCCGTTTCCAAAGGAAGATGAAGAGTACTCCTGCACTGCCGGAATGGTAATGGCCACTGCGCCTTCTCCGGTCCAGTCCTTCGAGCAGATATCGGCCGGATATACAACAGAATAGGGGGCGCTGACGCCTCTGACGGTGAAATTGGCCCGTGAGACGGCCTCTCCCTCCGGCACCGAGACAGGAAGGGACGTATTTCCGTTCACGCTGATCCGGTCTCCGTCCGACCAGTAAACGGGCAGCAACGCCGCTTCATTGTTGCCGTCCAGCCATGTCTTGGTGCTGACAGTTCCGGTACTCACGCCCAATGTGACAGGCGACTGGGCCGGCTGGTCAGTCTCTGACAATGAGCACCCTGACACAAGAGGCAGGGATAGGAACAGAGGATACAGATACTTTTTCATTATTCTTTGGTGTTAAATTGTCTTGCATACTCCTGAGGGAGCATTCCATATTCGGATTTGAAACATTTGGCAAAATAGGAGGGAGAATTGAAGCCCACGGCATAGCATACCTCGTATGACCTCACATTCCCTTTGGCCAGCAGTTCTGCGGCTACAGACAGCCTCCTCATCTTGATATAATCATTTGGAGTAGTGTCCAAAAGGGCTTTGACCTTACGGTTGAGGGTGCTGTGGCTCACATAGAGGATTTCCTCCAGGTTCTTGGACTGGAAATGGGAGTCGTCCAGATTGTCACGGACGGCCTTTTCCAGCTTGTTCAGGAACTCCTCGTCCTGATTTGGCAGGTCATACTTGGACATGTCCAGTCCCTTGTCCGGTGACCTGTAATCTGCCTTAAGCTGCGTACGCTTGTCAAAGATTCCCCTGATACAGGCCTCCAGGTAATCCATGCTGAAAGGTTTCTCTATATAGAGGAGTGCGCCGTTTTCTATGCAGCGTATCTTTGTATCTACAGACGATATTGCAGACAGCACTATTATGGGGATATGTGACAGGCTGAAGTTGCCGCTCACTTTCTTGCACAGCTCCACCCCGCTGATTCCGTGGAGGGCGATATCCGTGATAAGCATATCCACCTTGTTCTCTTCAAGGACCTTGAGCGCAACTTCTGCAGACGGGACGCCCACCACGCTGTAGTGTTCCCCAAGCTTGCCCTTAAGGTATGAAAGAAGTGCGGCATTGTCCTCTACAAGAAGGATTTCCGGGCGGTTGTCAGAATCTTTAACCACTCCTGTCTCATCCTGGTTCCTCACTTCTTCACCTTCCTGTGCCCCTCCTGCCGGCAGTGAAAGGACAAACTCCGTAACGGGAGAGTCTTCGCTGAGGGTAAGGCTTCCTCCATGGAGCCTGGTAAGACTCCGTGCAAACGAAAGACCTATCCCGAAGCTCTGTCCATAGGGCTGATGCTCTGAAACGTACTGGACAAATGGTTCAAAAATAGCCTCCCTCCTTTCTGCCGGAATGGGAGTGCCGTCGTTCCGTACTCGGACTATGACCGATTCTCCCTGGGCCTCTACTGTCACCTCAACTTTTGACTCTGCATATCTTACAGCATTGTGGATGAGGTTGGACAGCATCTTTGAGACAGCGCTTTTGTCTGCGCTCAGATATATCCTCTCCCTGGCAAAATGGTTTTCAAGGGAAAGGTTGCGGTCCCGTACCGTGTCTGAGAAGTTGAAGCACATGAAACGGACCAGTTCCACCATATCAAAACGCATGAGGGAAAGGACATATCCATGCTCTTCTACCCTAACATAATCAAGCAGTTCCTTTACAAGCTGGTCCAGGCTGTCGGCAGAGTTGCTTATCACTTTTGCCTCCTCCCTGAGCGAGGGATCCAGCTTGTCCGACGCCATCATTTTGTTGATGGGGGTGTGTATGAGGGTGAGAGGGGTCTTGATCTCATGGATGACGTTGGTGAAGAATGTCATCTTGTCCTTGAGCATTGCGCGGTTCTGCCTGTCAACAAACGCCTCCATGCGCTTGCGCTCGTTCTCTTTCCTGATTCTGAACATAATATACAGCGCTCCGCTCAGCACAAGGAGAATTATTGCCATCTGCAGGATCACTCCCGGCAAAGACAGAAGGAAATATGGCCTTACCACTATGTTGAGATCCTTATGCCCCGGCCGCTCCGTGCCGTCAAGGCCCAAGGTCTTCATCTTCAGCGAGTATGAGCCGCGGGGCACATTGTACCAGATGATGGTGCGGCCGTCGGTGGCGTCTGTCCAGGCCGTATCATAACCCTCAAGCTTACACAGGATTCTTGTGGAAGCCGGGAACGGCGCCGTTGGCGCAGAGAATGAGAATCCAAAGGTGTTCTCGCTGGGACCTAGGGAAATCTCATCCAGTATGTCCGGGTTTTTATCACAGGCCGATTTTTCTCCGGGGCGGACAGGTTCGCCGCCAAGGACCATCTCGGAAATCACCACGTTTCCGGGCAGGACTCCGGCGCCAAAACTGTCGGGGCGGAAGCGGATAAAACCGTTGGTGCTGCCAAAAACCATGGAGCCGTCGGAAAGCTTCAGCGCGCTCTTTGTGAAATTGTTGTCAAGCAGGCCGTCTTCCCTTGTGAATGTCCTTGCCCAGTAATTGTCCGGGTTCAGCATGAGAAGACCCTTGTCTGAGGAAATCCACAGGACTCCGGACTTGTCCGGCAGTGCTTTCCTGAGCAGGTCGCTTGGCATTGAGGGTAGTTTTGAACGGTTATACTCCTCAAAACCGTCACGTTCTTTCACATAGCGGAAGCAGCCGGAAGTGAATCCTATCACCCAGGCCTGTCCCCTTGAATCCACGGCAACGGAAGAGACCATTCCGGGAATCACGCTTCCTGTCTGGGGGCAGAAATGGCCGGTTATCCTGTCATTTTCAATATCGTACGTGTATGCCCCGTCAAAGTAGGTGGCTATCCACATCGTTCCCTTGGAATCCTCCGCCATGCTTTCCACAATGAAACTGGAAAGGGGATCAATGGGGACAAAGGAATCCGATGCGGCGTCGTAGCGTGAAACGCCAAGGGAGTAACAGGCATATACGTCCCCGCTGTTTGATTTATAGAAGGAGACAAGTCTCTGGTCGCCGGATTTCTTGCCGGAATAGTCCTTTACAATGCTGGTGCGCGGATCCAGCCGCATCACGCCTTTCTGTGTTCCCAGCCATACGTAACCGTCGGCCGCGCACACTCCCGATATGTCAATGGGAAGTTCCCGGTTCTTTCCCGACAAAGATTCCAGGACGCCGCCTTCAAGCTTAAGCAGGCCACGCTTTTCCGTAGAAATCCAGAGCCTTCCTTTTTCATCTTCTGCAAAACCCGTCACCACGCATCCGTTCAAAGAAATGCCGTCTGAGGTCTGGATGTAGCGGTTGAAATTGTTTTTGAAGGCCGATGAATGACCCACCCCTTCATACAGTGTTCCTACCCACATCCCGCCCCATTTGTCAGGGACGGCATCTGTTATGTATCGGCCAGAGAGTGAGAGCTGTACTGCGCCGCTTGCAGGGTCACAGCGGAGAAGGCCGCAGGTGGATGACATCCAGAGAACACCGGAAGCATCTGCCGTGAGTGCCGTAGGCCTGTGCTCTTCCGGTTGGGTCCAAAGCGTCCTCACTTCCGACGTCCTCAGGTTCAGTTCCGTAAGTCCGGTACTGTTTCCCGCCACATACAGGATCTCATCCGAGCGCGGAGAAACCGTAAGGCCCTCTATGTCATCTCCGGAATAGATTGAACTGCCCTCGACGGGGCGCAGGGTGGTGGCGTTCTCGTCGGCATAATAGATATTGTCGTACAGGACGGCAAGGTACATTCCGTCCAGCCTGTCAATAGCTATTCTGAATATTTTGGTAACAGGAGCCCTGTCCGGGCTTGCCATGGGGTGCTTCCTGAGCATCCTGTCTGCCGGGTTCCAGGAAAACAGGCCCTTGTCCCTGCTGGAAATCCACATCACGCCCTTGGAATTACAGGCAATTGCAAAAATTCTGTCATCAATGCTTCCTGCCATGGGGTCCAGCTGTGACAGGGTGCAGAAGCTGTCATTGTCATAACTGTAGATGACAACTCCGTGGTCGGTACCTATCCAGAGATTGCCTTCACTGTCTTCCTGCATCACATTGATGAAGTCCGACTGGGAGCCGAAGTCCTTCCTGTCATATACCTTTATCCTGGTGCCGTCGTATCTGTTCAGGCCATTGTGGGTACCTATCCAGACAAAACCGCGCGAATCCTTGTACAGTTTTCTCACAGCGTTGTTAGACAGCGCACTGTTGTCGCTGTCCATGCGGGAAAACTGAAATTCTACTGCTCCGGCCGGAGCGGCAATTATCAGAAGCAGGGATATGAGCAGGGAACGGAGCATCATTTGGCAAAGAATCTGAACTGTGTGGTGGAGCGGAACGTCTGCCCCGGACGCAGCAGCGTTGAGGG